>DATLHN010000238.1:0-19687 GCA_035539875.1 Armatimonadaceae bacterium | reverse complement strand
CCGCTTCGCTACGTCTGGCCGATCCTTGCCGACGACGGCGCGGTCAAGAGCCAGATCGCGGTTGAAAACAAGCAGACGGTGACGGTAACGCAGGACGGCGGGAAGACCGCGCAGTCGTTTACGACGCCGGGGGCGACTCGGGTAAGCGTGGAACCAGACCTGTACCCGAACCATAACGGCTGGGCGCGGCTGGGCGTGGCCGAGTTTCCGGCCGGAACGAACAGGGCGACCCTGGTCATCGCCCCGCGAGCCAGGTAGGCCGGTATACCCTCGGCCCGAAGTCGCGGAAGTTACGAAGGAAAGGTGTTTTAAGCGTGAATATCAACATCGGCGGCCTTAAGATTCGACTCAAGCCGGCGGCGGTCGTGCTGATCCTCGCGGTGGTGTTCGGCGTGGCCGCCACGGTGATCCTGGCGCGCGAGCCGGGTCAGCGCGCGCCCGAGTACGGCTACGCCAACCCGCAGGGGTGGCGCTTCGAGACGCGGAACGGTGCCGAAGCCGACGTCGTTGCGCTCGGTTCGCCCGCCGCGAAGGCGACGCCGACGAGCAGCCCGGCAGCCGGCGGAGCCATATCGACGCTCGACGCTGAGAAGGGCTTCAAGATCGCTATCACGAAGTCGGGGACGAGGCCGGATTCCGTCTACCTGCGCAACGCGCTGAACCTGGACCTGAACCCGAGCCGCAAGCCCCTGCGCCTGACGTTCGAGGCGCGCTCCGGCGCGGACGGCGACGCGGGCAGCCCCCCGTTCCCGCTGACGGTCACCGTTCGGGAAGGGAAGACGAGCGGCAACGACGTGCCGCTGTGGAGCCAGAAAATCTCCGTCGATCCGAAGTGGACGACGCACGCGGTGCGCATCGACGTGAAGCAGAGCAGTCTGCTGAACGTAATCATGGCGATCCACCTCGGCGAGAAGCCCGGGACCGTCCAGATCAAGAACCTGCGCGTCATCGACGACGCCAAGGGCTAACGGCGCCCGAGAACCCGCGGATAAATGGAATGGGCCCGCCCCGAAACAGGGCGGGCCCATTCTACAGGTCGGCTTTGTCGACGTGCTTCAGGCGTTCAGCACTGTCTCCGTGTGCGCCTCGCGCGGCGCCCCGGGTACCAGAAGCCTGGGGACCAGTTTTCCGCTGCTATCGGCGTCCACCACGATCGTGTCGCCCTCGCGGAACTCGCCGCGCAGGATGGCGGACGAGATCGGGTTGTCGAGCATCCGCTGGATCGTGCGCCGCAGCGGGCGCGCCCCGTAAAGCGGGTCGAAGCCCTGGTCCGCCAGCACCTCCCGCGCCGCGGGGGTGACCTGAAGCGTCATCCCGCGCTCCGACAGGGCGTTCTCCGTGCGCCGCAGCAGCAGGTCCACGATCTGCCCGATCTCCTGCCGGTTCAGCGCGTGGAACACGATCACCTCGTCGATGCGGTTGAGCAGCTCCGGCCGGATCTGCCCGCGAAGCTCCGACGTCACACGGGCCGACATGGCGTCGTACAGCCGCTCGGACTCCTCGGCGGTCGAGCCCGCCGGGATGGCCTCGATCAGGTGCGAGCCGATGTTGCTGGTCATGATGATGACCGTGTTCCGGAAGTTGACCACCCGGCCCTGGCCGTCGGTCAGGCGTCCGTCGTCCAGCACCTGAAGCAGTACGTTCCAGACGTCCGGGTGCGCCTTCTCGATCTCGTCGAGCAGGATCACCCGGTACGGCCGCCGCCGCACCGCCTCGGTGAGCTGTCCGCCCTCCTCGTAGCCGACGTAGCCCGGGGGGGCGCCGATCAGACGCGAGACGGTGTGCTTCTCCATGTACTCGCTCATATCGATGCGGACCATTGCGGTCTCGTCGTCGAACAGGAACTCCGCGAGCGCCTTGGCCAGCTCCGTCTTTCCGACACCGGTCGGCCCGAGGAAGAGGAACGAGCCGATCGGCCGCTTCGGGTCGGAGAGTCCCGCGCGCGAGCGGCGTACCGCCTCGGAGACCGCCGTGATGGCGGCGTCCTGCCCGATCACCCGCTGGTGCAGGTGCTCCTCCAGCTTCAGCAGCTTCTCGGCCTCGCCCTCGAACATGCGCGACACCGGGATGCCGGTCATCTTCGCGATGATGCCCGCAATGTCGCTCTCGTCCACGACCGAGTCCATGCCCGTCTCGTCGTGCCACCGGTCGCGCGCCGCGTTGTACTCCTTTCGCAGCGCCTGCTCGTCGTCGCGCAGCCGGGCGGCGCGCTCGTACTCCCGGGCGTCGGCAGCCGCGCGTCCCTCGGTCACCAACTGTGCCAGCCGCGACTCCATCTCCTTTAGCTCCTGCGGCATAGACGACATCTGGATCCGCACCTTTGACGACGCCTCGTCGATCAGGTCGATCGCCTTGTCCGGCAGGAAGCGCTCTGTGACGTAGCGCGAGGATAGCTGCGCCGCGGCCTCCAGGGCCGCGTCCGTGATCTTGACTCGGTGGTGCGCCTCGTACCGGTCGCGGAGTCCCTTCAGGATGCTGACGGTGTCCTCGACGCTCGGCTCGCCGACGTAGATCGGCTGGAAGCGGCGCTCCAGCGCGGCGTCCTTCTCGATGTACTTGCGGTACTCGTCGAGCGTGGTCGCGCCGACGCACTGAAGCTCGCCCCGAGCGAGCGCGGGCTTCATCATGTTGGATGCGTCCATCGCCCCCTCCGCCGCGCCCGCTCCGACCACCGTGTGCAATTCGTCGATGAATAGGATGATCTGTCCGGAAGCCTTTTTCACTTCGTCCAGGACGCCCTTCAGGCGCTCCTCGAACTCTCCCCGGAACTTCGCCCCGGCAACGAGCGCGCCCAGGTCGAGCGACTGGAGCGTCTTGTCCTTGAGCGTCTCGGGGACGTCTCCGGAGACGATCTTGCGGGCGAGACCTTCCACGATGGCGGTCTTGCCCACGCCCGGGTCGCCGATCAGGACCGGGTTGTTCTTGGTGCGACGGGAGAGCACCTGCACCACGCGCATTATCTCCTCGTCCCGGCCGATGACGGGGTCGATCTTACCCTCACGCGCCAGCGCCGTCAGGTCGCGCGCGTACTTCGCGAGCGTCTGATGCTTGCCCTCGGGGTTCTCGTCGGTGACGCGCTGACTGCCCCGCACCTGCTGCAGTGCGCGGTAGATACGCTCCTCGTCGATCTGGTACTGCGCCAGGACGCGCGCGGCAGGGGAGTCGGTCTCCTTGATAACGCCGAGCAGTAAATGCTCGACGCCGACGTACTGGTCCTTGAGGCGGTTCGCCTCGGCCTCCGCGAGGTCCATGACGCGCTTGAAGCGCGGCGTCATGTAGACCTGTGCCTCACGGCCCGCGTCCGAAACCGACGCCTTCGGGGTGCGCGCCAGCGACTCCTCTATCTTCCGGATGATGGCCGTTCGGTCGCCGCTGACCCGGTCCACGATCTGGCCGACGAGACCGTCCTCCTGCTCCAATAGCGCGAGCAACAGGTGGTCGGCGTCCATCTGGTTGTGCTTGTACCGCCTGAGGATTTCCTGACTGTCGTAAATCGCGCTGCGGGCGCGGTCGGTATAATTTTCGAACATCGTAATGACTTCTCCCGGTCGAGCGCGGTGGGAGGAGAGCCTGCAAACTACCGGCTCCCCGAGCCGCGTCCGCCTTCCGTGCCGTTGTTAATTTGAATGCGGCGCAATGCTTCCCGCATGTCGTCCATCTCCTGCTGCATCTGCTCCATCCGTTCGAGCAGTTCCAGAATGATCTCCACCCCGGCGAGGTTAACCCCCATTTGCTGGGTGAGGTTCTGAATGCGACGCAGTCGCTCGATGTCCCGGTCGGAATAAAGCCGGTTCTTACCGACGCGCTGCGGCTTGATCAATCCTTCCCGCTCGTACATTCGGAGCGTCTGCGGATGCAGGGGGGCCTGCTCCGGCTGGTTCCGCCGGACGAGGCGCGCCGCGATACTGATCGTGTAGAGCGGTTCCTCGTTCTGCCGACTATCCGCCATTCCGCTTCTCCTTCGCGTTCCCTCTGCTTCAACTCGCCGCGGCCACGGGCTCACCGCCGCTGCGAACGCGTGCCAGCTCCTCCAGGAGCTCCCGTTCGCGCTCGCTCAGGTCTTTGGGCACCGTGATCTTCGCCCGCGCGTACAGGTCACCACTGCCGCCCCCGCGGAGGCGCGGCATTCCCTGTCCGCCGAGGCGGAACGCCTGTCCGCTCTGCGTACCCCCCGGTATCCGCATCGAGAGGCGCGTCCCCTTGAGCGTCGGCACCTTCGCCTCTCCGCCCAGAGCGGCGTCCGTGTACGGTATCGGCACATCGACGTATAGATCGTCGCCCTTGCGCTCGAAGGCGGGGTGGGGGGCGATATGCACCACGAGGTAAAGGTCGCCGCGCCCGCCGGGGCCGTCGCCTCCCTGGCCGGTCAGTCGAATCTTCTGCCCTTCGGCGACGCCCGCCGGGATCTTGACCTCGACCCGGCGCGACGTCAGGTTCGTCCCGCCCCGGTCCAGGTCGTAGCGGCCGGAGGGTACATTCAGCGACAGCGACCGGGTCGCCCCGTGGAAGGCATCCTCCAGCGAGATGGTCATCGACGCCTCGATGTCCTGTCCCTTCTGCGGAGCGCCGCCGCCGCCGCCGCGAAAGCCTGAGAACGGGTTCCGACCGCCGCTGCCGCGACCAACGCCCCCGCCGCCCATGCCCTGCTCGCCGAAAAGGGTAGCGAACAGGTCGTTCAGGTCGGCGAACTGCGCGTCCCCGCCGCCGCCGTAGTCCACGCGGAAACCGCCGCCCCCCGGGAATCCCCCGGGATACCCCTGGCCGCCAGGACCCGCCTGCGAGTACGCCTTCCACTGGTCTCCATACTGGTCGTACTTCTTGCGCTTGTCGGCGTCCGAGAGAACATCGTACGCCTCCGAAACCTCCTTGAAGCGGTTCTCCGCCGACTGGTCGCCGGGGTTGACGTCCGGGTGGTACTTGCGGGCGAGCTTTTGAAATGCGGACTTGATCTCCTTGTCCGTCGCGGATTTGCTCACCCCCAGCACCGAATAATAATCCTTGTAATTTGGTCCCATCCGAATATCCCCTGCCAATCAATCGACTTTAGCGCATTATTGTCATATCGCAGCGCCGAAAACGGGGCTTCCCGGCCCGGCCGTGGAAGCCCCGGTGAAGCCGCTACGAACCCGCCGCCGTCACCTGTACCTTGCGCGGCCTGGTCTCCTCGCTCTTGGGCAGGTGGATCTCGAGAATCCCGTCCTGATACGTCGCGTTGACCTTGTCGTGCTGTACCGGGACGCCGAGAGTGAACGAGCGCTGGAACTTTCCGTACGAGCGCTCCACGCGCACATAGTTTTCCTTGCGCTCCTCGGTCTCGAACTTACGCTCGCCGCGGATGCTGAGGGTCTCGCCGGTCAGCTCGATATCGATATCCTCCTGCTTCATCCCCGGCAGCTCCGCCCGGAGAACGATCTCATTCTCGTTCTCGGCGACGTCCACCGCGGGGCTCCACAGACGGGCCGCCGCGGCATTCGGGCCGCGCTCGGCGGGCGTGGTCATGTAGCCGTCGAACAGGCGATTCACTTCGTTCTGCAAGCGGTCGATCTCGCGAAACGGATCAAAGCGTACGATTCCCATCCTGACAGTCTCCTTAGAGCATATTGAGTGAGGTTGGTTGATCGGTCGTACGCCCCCTCCCCTGAGGGGAGGGGGCGCAAGGGACTTATGCCTTGTCGTCGGCCTTGAACTCTGCGTCGATCACGTCGTCACCGGACGCCTGCTGGGCTTGCTGGGGCGAGCCCTGACCGTCCGCGTCCGAGCCCTCCGTCTGGGCGGTCTGCTGGTACAGCCGCTGGGACAGCGCGAAGGTCGCCTCCTGGAGTCCGTTGATCTCGGTCTCGATCCGCGACGAGTCGTCCGCCTCCAGCGCACCGCGCACGCCCGCGATGCGGGTCTCGATGTTCGACTTCTCCTCGGCCGTCACCTTGTCGCCAAGGTCCTTGAGCGTCCGCTCGGTCTGGTAGATGGCCTGGTCCGCGCGGTTGCGCAGTTCCACGGCCTCCTTGGCCTTGCGGTCCGCCTCCGCGTTGGCCGCCGCCTCGCGCACCATGGTCTCGACGTCGGATTTGTTCAGGTTCGACGAGCCCGTGACCGTGATGCGCTGCTCCTTGCCGGTAGCCTTCTCCTTGGCGGAGACGGACAGAATGCCGTTCGCGTCGATGTCGAACGTGACCTCGATCTGCGGGACGCCGCGCTGCGCGGGGGGAATTCCCGAGAGCTGGAAGTCGCCAAGCATCTTGTTGGAAGCGGCCATCTCGCGCTCGCCCTGGTAGACCTTGACGTGGACGTCGGTCTGACCGTCGGCGGCCGTCGAGAAGGTCTCGGAGCGGCGCGTCGGAATGGTCGTGTTGCGGTCGATGAGCTTCGTCATGACGCCGCCGAGGGTCTCGATCCCGAGCGAGAGCGGGGTGACGTCCAGAAGGACGACGTCCTTGACCTCGCCGCCGAGAACGCCCGCCTGGATCGCCGCGCCGACCGCGACCACCTCGTCGGGGTTGACCGACTTATTGGGCTCCTTGCCGGTCATCTGCTTGACCAGTTCCTGGACCGCCGGGATGCGGGTCGAGCCGCCGACGAGGATCACCTCGTCGATGTCGCCGACACTGTGCTTGGCGTCCGCCAGCGCCGTCTCGACGCTCTTGCGGGTCCGCTCCACCAGGTCGCGGGTGAGGTCCTCGAACTTGGCGCGCGTCACGGTGACGTCGAGGTGCTTCGGGCCGTCCTGGTCCGCCGTTATGAAGGGCAGGTTGACATTCGTCGTGACCGTGCTGGAAAGCTCAATCTTGGCCTTCTCCGCCGCCTCCTTGAGACGCTGGAGCGCCTGCTTGTCCTTGCGCAGGTCGATCCCGCTCTCCTTCTTGAACTCGTCCGCGATGTAGCCGACCAGCCGCTCGTCGAAGTCGTCGCCGCCGAGCTGGGTGTCGCCGGACGTGGACTTGACTTCAAAGAGTCCGTCGCTGATCTCCAGAACGGTAACGTCGAAGGTGCCGCCGCCGAGGTCGTAGACCAGTACCGTCTCGTTCTTCTGCTTGTCGACGCCGTAGGCGAGCGCGGCCGCGGTGGGCTCGTTGATGATGCGCAGGACCTGAAGGCCCGCGATCTCGCCCGCGTTCTTGGTGGCGGTGCGCTGAGCGTCGTTGAAGTACGCCGGAACCGTGATGACCGCCGAGGTCACCTTCTCGCCCAGGTAGGACTCTGCGTCGGCCTTGAGCTTCTGGAGGGTCATGGCCGAGATCTGCTCGGGCGTATAGGCAGTGCCGTCGACGGTCGTGCGGTGGTCGGTGCCCATGTGCCGCTTGATCGACACGATGGTGCGGTCCGGGTTGACGACCGCCTGGCGCTTGGCGGGCGCGCCGACGAGGCGCTCGCCGGTCTTGGTGAAGCCGACGACGGAAGGCGTGGTGCGCGCCCCTTCGGCGTTCGCGATCACGACGGGGTCGCCGCCCTCCATGACGGCTACGACGGAGTTCGTCGTGCCGAGGTCGATTCCAACCGTCTTACTCATGTTGACGTATCCTCGTAAATGAAAATCTTCGCGCGTTACTACAGGGCGCACGCGACGCCGACTATTCCTACTGCTTCTACGGAATCTGCTTGCTTAAGTTCCTGCGATTGTTTTATACCTCTTGAGTGTTATGTTGTCAAGTGTCCTGCGAAACAGGATCCGGTCTTGGTCGGGCGGGGCGGGGGAGGTGGACGAACGCAGCGAGCCCGCGCGGGATTCGCGCGGGCTCGTCGGAAGCAAGGTGGCGGTGGGGTTGTGTCGCTAGCCGTCGCGCATGGCAGCGGGGTCCAGTCCGCGCTCCAGGCAGAAGGCGCGATACGCCTGCGGGGCGATCTCGGACGGCTTGATCTCGCTACGACCGCCCCAGAAGACGTTGGTGTAGCCGACGGGGATGCCGACCGACTCCAGGTGCTCGTCGATCGCCTGCTTGTGGGCGAGAAGCACCTGCTTGTCGAGGCCGTGCGCGACGCCCATGATGTTGACGTCGCGGAACTCCGGCCCGCCCTCGCGCCAGTAGGCGTGCGTCATGATGTGGAAGCGTCCCACCTCGCGCCCCGCGTCGATCTCGCGGCCCGGAGGCACGGCCCAGTGGAACAGGGCGTTGTACCGCGTCACGCGCGTCCCGTCGGCGGTAGGCTTGACGTGTTCCAGGAACGTCGAGAACCGGCCGATGACCCCGCGCGCGTGCAGGCCGTGGCCCACCTCGAGGAACGTGTCGTAGTCCACGCCCGCCTCCTCGGCGCGGGCGCGCCACAGGTCCGGGGTCAATTCCTCGGGCTCGAATTCGCGCTTTAGCGCGACGAGCACCTGCCACTCCAGGTCGCTCAGCTTGACCGTTTCGGTCCCGATCGCCTCCGCGCGCTCGTCGCTCTTGCTGCCGACCCGTATGTCCCTGCGCCGGACGTGGCCGACGCCGAGGGCGAAGAGTCGCTTCGCGGGCATCAGCAGGAAGTGGTCCGCGCCGATCTGTTCCCGCAGATACTCCGCGTGCTTCGACAGGGAGTAGCCCTGCGGAACCTTCAACGTCGTCCACAGTCGGTAGTGCGAGCCAGGCGTGGCGGCGTCCGTGGAACGGATGACCACGTGCCCGGAGAAGGGGTCCTTCTCGTAGAGGTATTCGAACGCGGCGCTGAGTCGCTCCTCGGGCACCTGCCAAGCGACGAGGCAGCCTTCCGCCAGGCTGGTAGCGAGCAGTGTCTGCCGGACCCTGCGAACCGTGCCCGCCCGGAGCATCGCCCGTATCCGCTCGGAGACCACGGTAACGGGGAGCCCGCTGCGCCGCGCGATCTCGCCCAGAGGGTCCTCCAGGAAGCCCTGGATGCGGTCTTCCGAGACGGCGAGGATCGTGGCGTTGACCGGATCGTCGACCTGCGCGGGGACGGGGGAACTGGCGGCTAAGGCGGCGGTGGTGCTCATGGCGGGGCAGATTACTCCTGTTTTTATGGTACCACGCACTCGCCACGCCCCCGGAGGCGGCGCAAAAGCAATGCCCGCCCGGCGGCCCGTTAAGGGCCGCCGGGCGGGCAAGTGTAGTGTACGGTGCTTATTCAGTAGGCGCTCGGGCGTCAGACGAACTGGGCGAGCCAGCGCCCCACCGCGAAGAGCGGCGGCAGCAGCCCGATCAGGAACAGGACGACCGCCGGCGAGGTCACCGCGAACCGGTTGGGGGTGATCTGCCCCTCGCGGAGCGCGCGCCCGATCAGGTACAGCCCCACCGGCACGTTGATCGCAAGGCCCGTCGCAAGGCCGGGAGCGTACTGCCCGGTCACCGCCGTCGCGAGCAGGTGCGGCACGAACACGTTGCCGATCATCGCGGCGACGTAGCCCATCGTCAGGTACAGCGAGCCGCTCTCCCGACCGAACCGCGCGGCTCGCGCGGTCGCGAGCCAGGCTAGCACCGTCAGGAGCGTTATCGCGAAGCCGAACTCTACGGGACCCACCGCGGGATGCCACTGACCGGCTCCGCGCGACCACGACGGCAGAAGGATCAACTCCTCCACGTTATGGAGGGTGACCGCCGCCGGGAAGGCCCAGAGCGCCTTCGAGAAGGATACCGCGGACTCCGCCCGCGACCGCGGGCGGGTGCGGGGAATTGATCTTGTTATATCTGCGTGCATAGTGTGTGTGAACTCCCGATCCGGTTGCGCCGTCAAGGGCGGCGCCTCATGTGCAGGACATACCCGAAGTGCGCATCGGCTACGCCTGCCCGACCACGACTGGCACATCCTACTTCGCAGCCTGTGCCGCCTTTTCGCGCCCGAGGGCTACCTGGGCTTCGACGCGCCCGAGCGTGGCCTCGGTCATCGCCTCGCGTCGTATCTGCCCCTGTGCGAACCGCGCGCGGGCCAGCCGCTCCATCTCGGTCGCCAGCTTCAGTACGGCCTCCCGCACGGCAATCCGCTCCGCGACGGAGCGGGTAAGGTCCACTTCCGCGAGCAGCGCCGCGATCTCAGCGCGGTGCCGCTCCTCAATACCGACCTGACCGGCAGCGTATCGCCTTCCCGCCTGCTCGAACGCCTCGCGGAGGATGTTCCGGCGCTCGGTGAGAAGTTCGCGAAGGCGCGCTTCGGCGGCGGGAGAGGTGGCCGCAGGCGCGGCGGGCGGCGGCACGGTAACCGCTGCCAGTCCCACCCGAGGCCCGGCGAGAGCGGCCGATGCCGCTGCCGCCAGGATCGCTGCTCCCGTCCTTATCGTTCGCGTCGTCATAACTGGTGTTCTCCCGATCTCTCTGAAACCCTTACAATCGGCGGGTCGGTTTCGTGCCCGTCGTTTTTCCGATAACTTCCCGGCGAGTTATTACGGTCCTCGCTTCCTCTAAATGACACGCGATTTGAGGACGCGGTTGCCCTCCTTCCGCTATAATCGAGGCATGTCCCTGCACGCTGACCTGATCGCCACCGGCGGAAACCTGATCACCCTGGACTCGTCTCACGGCCGCGGTGCCGCGCCCACCGCCTTGGCGGTACGCGACGGCCGCTTTGTCGTCGTCGGCGGCGACGCCGAATGCCGTGCCCTGGCCGGACCGGCCACGCGCGTCGTCGACCTGGGCGGGAAGACCGTGACCCCGGGATTCATCGACGCCCACATCCACCTGCTCATGTACGGCGCGCAGCTCGTCCGCCAGGCGGACCTTGTCGGCACGGACAGCGTCGACGACCTGTTGGCGCGGCTTTCCGACCACGCGGCCCGGACCGAGGGCTGGATCCAGGGCCGCGGGTTCGACCAGGACAAACTGGCGGAGGGGCGGTTCCCGTCGCGCGCCGACCTGGACCGCGTCTCCTCCGTACGCCCGATCGTCATCACGCGCGTCTGCGGGCACGCGGCCGTCGTGAACTCGGCGGCGCTGGCGCTCGTCTCTGCGGAGGAGCGCGCGGCGGGGGATGAGCAGCGGGGACTCTACACAGAGGAGGACGTATCGCCCTTCTACCGGAGAATCCCGCCCCTGGACGAGACGCAGATGGAGGCGGCGGCGCTCCGCGCCGCTCGCGTCGCCCTGCGCACCGGCATCACGAGCGTCGAGACTCTGCTCGACACCCCGGAGCAGATGGGCGCGTACGCGCGCCTGCGGCGGAAGGGGAAACTGCCGATCCGCGTGACCGGCATGCCCCCTTACCGGGCGGTGGCCGCGCTGCACGCCCACGGCGTCGGCTCGACGTTCGGCGACGACTGGGTGCGCTTCGGGGCGGCGAAATTCTTCTCGGACGGCTCGATGGGTGCGCGGACCGCGCTGCTGTCCCGGCCGTACGCGGACGACCCGGAGCGCAGTGACAATCTCGGAATCCGCATCTACGAACCGGAGGACCTGAAGGCGAAGGCGCGCGACGCGCAGGAAAAGGGGTTCCAGCTCGCGATCCACGCGATCGGAGACCAGGCGGTCCGCGAGACTCTGGACGCGATCGACCACGCGCTGGGCCCGGACGGCGACAACCGGTGGCACCGGCATCGGGTCGAGCACGCCTCGCTGCTGCCGCCGGACCAGATGGAGCGCATGGCGCGGCGCGGTATCGTGGCGGTCGTGCAGCCGCAGTTCGTCCCCTCGGACAGCTGGACCGGGGAGAGGGTCGGTGCGGACCGGCGGACGTGGGGATACCCGTTCCGGTCCATGCTCCGGGCGGGAATTCCGCTGGCGCTCTCGTCGGACTGCCCGGTGGAGGCGCTGGACGCGTTCGCCTGCCTGTCCGCCGCCGTGGGGCGTCACCCGTGGTCTCCGGAGGAGACGCTGACGCCGACGGAGGCGCTGGAGGCGTACTGCCGGGGAAGCGCATATGCCGCGCACGCGGAAGACCGCGTCGGCTCGCTCTCGGTGGGAAAGCTCGCCGATTTCGTCGTCCTGTCGGGCGACCTGACGGCTCTCGGGGCGGACGGCATTCGCACGCTGCGCGCCGAGCGGGTCTTCGTCGGCGGCAGCGAGGTGTCGGCGGACGCGTAGGCGACGCGGGTAGAGGGAGGCGTCGGTGCTGATCTGGCGAAAGGCCGGGGCTGTGGTTCTCGCGTCGAGCGTCTTCGCGGGGCTCGGCTGGGGGAGCCTGTCGGTCGGCCAGGAGATGATCGAGCAATCGGAGTCTCTGGTCCGGGTCGCCGTTCTCCTGCCGGAGCGGCGCGAAACGGCGCGGCAACTCGGACTCTACCCGGCACGTCCGGACGCTGCCGCCCTCACGCCCGTCGCGGATGTGCAAAACGCCGCCGTGCTGTACGAGGTTCTTGACGCCCAGATCCGCGCGGAAAATGACGGCGACCTGCCTCCCGCCGGGGAGTTGGTCGCGTTTCTGAACTTCAACCGGCGGACGGACGAAAACCGGGCGGCCGTGCGGAAACTTCTGGAGAGGTCCGAGGACCTGCTCCGCGGCGTCCGCGAGGCGGCGTCCCGGCCCCGGTGTCGCTTTACCCTGCCGGCGGACGCCGAGGCGAGCGCGGACGACAACCTGGTCTGGACGCAGGGTTACCTCGTTCGCCTCGTCCTCGCGGACGCCGTTTACGCCCTTGAGGACGGGCGGGTCGAACCCGCGCTCCGCTCCCTGGACGTCGCGCTTCGTATCGGTCGGCACGCCGCGGAACGTGGCGACTACGACGGCCTGTCCTGCCGCGCGGCCGCGCAGGGGGGGGCGTTCGCCGCCCTCGCGGAGCTGACGCGTACGGCGGGGGACCGGCTCCCCGGCCTACGCCCAGGGATCGAGGGGCTTCTGTCCGACACGCCGGTCGGGGCGGACGCACTCCGCCGCGCGGTCGTCCCTACCGTTCGCGACACGCTGGACGGTCTGGAACAGTGGCGGGACAAGCCGTTCGACATTCTTGAAGGCGAGTTCCTGCTCGACTACGACCCGGCCTGGCGCGCGCTCTACGAGCTGGACCGACGCCTCACGCGGCGCGAGTGGACGGACGGGATGGAGTCGCTGGCACTGGACTACTTCTGCGCCGCTTACACGGTCCTGGAGACGAGCCCGCCGTCTTCGGTGCGGGACGCGTGGACGGCGCTGCGCGACATGGACCGCGCCTTCCGGGAGGATCACCGGGACATCCCCCGGCGCGCGCTCCCGCTCCGCTACGCGAGCCTGCCCCAGGCGGTCCTGTTCGCGGAGACGCGGCGGGCGGTCGCCCGCGCGACGCTGCGGCTCTACGACGCATCGGAGAGCGACGCGACGACGGATGCGAGCGTGATTCCCGGCGAGCCCATCCCGGACCCGTTCTCGCCCTCGGGCGACGCCCTGCAACTCGTCGTGACGCCCCGGGGGAGACGGCTGCTGTACAGCGTAGGAACGAACGGGACCGACGAGGGCGGGAGCCTGCGCCGGATGAACGGCTCGCGCGGGCCGACGGAGGACCTCGTCTTCCGGCTGGACGCGCCGTAATGAAACCGAAAACCGGGTGGGGGGACGGGCGCTTGATGGATGCAGAGCGGGAGGCAGTGGCGGGCGAGACGGCGGGCGAGCCCCGGATGCTGGCGGACTACGGGTGCAGCTGCGGGGAAAACCCGCTCTGGCATCCGGACGAAAGGCGAACCTACTGGACCGACATACCGAACGGACGCCTGTACGGCTACGACCCGGTGACGGGGGCGCACGCCGCCTGCTACGACGGCGAGCCGGTGGGGGGCTTCACGCTCCAGGAGGACGGCTCGCTGCTCCTCTTCGGCGTGCGCGGTTCGGTGCGGGTCTGGCGCGAAGGAGCGTTGGGGGCGACCGTCCTGGAGGAGATTGCCGACGAGGCGGCCAGCCGGTTCAACGACGTGATCGCCGATCCCGCGGGCCGGGTCTTCTGCGGGACGATGTCCCCGGACGACCACTCGCGCGAGGGACGGCTCTACCGTCTCGATCCCGACGGCAGCATCCGGATCGTCGTCGAAGGCGTCGGCTGCCCTAACGGCATGGGCTTCACGCCGGACGGGCGCGGAATGTACTTCACCGATTCGTCCCGGCGAGAGATCTATCACTTCGACTACGACCGCGCGGCCGGCGAGATTTCCAACCGCCGCGTCTTCGCCCGAGTACCGGAAGGGGAGGGGGTGCCCGACGGACTGACCGTGGACGCCGCGGGCTGTGTCTGGTCCGCCCGGTGGGACGGGTCTGCGGTCGTCTGCTACGCCCCGACCGGCGAGGTGCTGCGGCGCGTCCCGTTCCCGGTCCGGAAGGTCTCTTCGGTCGCGTTCGGCGGCGACGGCTACGACACGCTCTACTGCACCACGGCGGGCGGTGACCGGAAGGACGCGGACGGCGCGTCCGCGGGCGCGTTGTTCTCCCTGTCTGTGGCAGGAAGTCGCGGCGTCCCGGAGTTCCGCTCTCGGATCGGCCTTTAAGGGGCCGTCGGCCCGCACGATATAATACGTGCGCTATGAAGAGTGAGGGGACCACCGTACGGCGGGTCGGATTTCGGATCGGCGACCGGGAGATCTGGCCGCCGGTCGTTCTCGCGCCCATGGCGGGCATCACCGCCCACCCGTTCCGCGTTATCTGCAAGCGGCACGGCGCGGGGCTGGTCGTCACGGAGTTGATCTCCTCGCACGCCATCCACTACAAGAACCAGAAGACGTTCGGCATGTTCGACTGGACCGACGACGAGCGCCCCGCGTTCTGCCAGCTCTTCGGCGGCGAGCCGGAGATGATGGCCGAGGCGGCGCGGATCGTGACGGAACACGGGGCGGACGGCGTGGACATCAACATGGGCTGCTGGGTCCCGAAGGTCGCCAAGACCGGTGCCGGTGCCGCCCTGCTCAAGGACCTCTGCCAGGCTGAAGCCGTCGTGCGCGCGGTGGTAGAAGCGGTGGGGGACGCCGTGCCGGTGACCGTCAAGGTGCGCTCGGGCTGGGACCCGCGGGACGTCACGGCGGTACGGTTCGCGAAGGCCGCGGCGGACGCGGGCGTGAAGTCGATCGCGGTCCACGCTCGTTTCGCGAGCCAGGGCTTCACCGGAACGGCCGACTGGTCGATCATCGGCGAGGTAAAGGAGGCGGTGGGGGACCGCATCCCGGTCGTGGGCAACGGCGACATCGAAACGCCGCAGGACGCGAAGCGGATGATGGACGAGACCGGCTGCGACGCCGTGATGGTCGGGCGGGCCGCGATGGGGAACCCCTGGCTGCTCGGGCGCATCTCGCTCTACCTGGAGACCGGCACTCTCGCGCCGGAACCGACCGTCGCCGAACGGATAGAGATCGCACGCGAGCACGCCCGGCTCCAGGTCGCGCAGATGGGTGAGGACATCGGCTGCCGCGAGCTGCGCGGCCTGCTCGGACACTACTTCAAGGGAATCCCCGGCGCGCCGCGCATCCGCCAGGCGCTCACCGCCATCCGCACCCTCGCGGAGATAAACGCGATCCTCGACGAGGCCGCCGACTGGCACCACCGGGCGTCCGCGTCCGACCCGGAGCGGGAGTTGGTAGTGGCGTAGGACGCTACCGTATTGCCGGGAACCAACGGCGCTCGCGCGCCGTTCTGAACGATAGGGCGCACGCGTTTTCATTGGTGCGCCCTATGCCTTGCCCGGACAGGTCCTGCTCCTTGCGAAACCCGCTTTCGGCCATAACCTACTTCCAGCGCAACCCCGGCAAGACGGTGCCGATGGTCTTCGTGATCGTGCTGTCGGTGTTCCTGATCGCCTCCATCGCGACGATGGTCAACTCCATCGACCTGACGATCCGCACGATCTACGCCTACACCCGGCACTTCACCTATGCAATCCCCCAGCGCGTCAGCCTCCGCGTGCCGGACGAACAGATCAAGGTCATACGCGACGACCCGCGCGTGGACCGCGTCATGGAAGGCTCGATCTTCTTCACGAACATCAAGACCGTGATGGGGCGTTTCCCGTTCGTCGTGCTGGGGGTGGAGACCGAGAACCGAGAGTACCTGATTAAGCGGATCGGGACGTCGCTCATCGAGGGGCGCATGCCCGCCGAGGGGATGCCGGAGGCCGTCGTCTCCGCGCCGATCGCCGAAAACAAGAAGCTGAAGGTCGGGGACATGATCGCCGGGCCGACCGACGAGGGCGGCATCTCGGGCTCGCCGATCCCCGTGCGGTGCGTGGGCATACTTAAAGGGCCGGTCTGGATCGCCTTCACTACCAAGTCGTTCGCCGACGCTACTTTCATTACGACGCCGAAGACGACGATCTTCACCACGAAGAATCCGGACGACCTGTTCGCCGTCAACGACGACATGATGCCGACCGGGCGGAAGGGGGAAGGGAAGCTCGCCCCGAGCCAGGTCCAGTTGCTCTCCTACCAGAACCTGGTGGAGGAGCTGCGCGACAGCCTCTCCTCGATGTACCTCATCATGACGGTCGTGAACTTCACGGTCATCTTCGTCATCAGCCTGATGAGCGGCATGCTCTCCAACATCTACTTTACGCAGCGCATCTCGGAGTTCGCCGTTCTCGCCGCGATCGGATACCAGCGGTCCGCGCTGTTTCTTCGGGTCTTCGCCGAGACGATGCTGCTCACGTCGCTGGGATGGCTCGTCGGGGCGCTGGTCACGTTCGTCTTCCTGAACTACTTCAAAACGGCGGTGTTCCAGCCGCGCGGGCTGTTCATCGACCCGGGCGACCCGTTCGGCTACAAGTTCACGATCCCCATACCGTTCACCATCACTGCGTTCGCGGTGGCGACGATAGCCTTCCGCCTGAAGCGGCTCGACCCGGTGACGATAATCGAGCGGCGGTGAGCCTCGCACACCTATGACTACACGAACGAAGCCCCTAACCTTACCGGAGCACGACGGCGACGTCGGCAAATTGGGCTGCCGAAACGCATCGCTCCGGTATCACGACGGCGCGAGAGAGACGTACGCCCTGCGGGACGTGAGCGTGGAACTTGCGCCGGGGCGCTTCTACGGGATCATGGGGCCGTCCGGTTCCGGGAAGTCGTCGCTCCTGTACGTCCTATCCGGCCTGAAGCAGCCGACTTCGGGGTCCGCGTACTTCGGGGACTTCCTCTACACGCGCGCCAACGAACAACAGGTCACCGATCTGCGCCGGAAGCGGTTCGGGTTCGTTTTCCAGCAGCCGTTCCTGCTTCCGTACCTTACGGCACTGGAGAACATCGTCGTGGCCGCGCCCCGCCAGGACGCCGCCGCCCGCGACAAGGCGATCGGGCTTCTCGCACACCTGGGCATGGAAGGACTAGAGAACAAGCTGCCGTCCCAGCTATCGGGCGGTGAGAAGCAGCGCGTGTCGGTCGTACGGGCGATGATGAACGACCCGGAAGTCATCTTCGCGGACGAGCCTACGGCCTCTTTGGACCACGGCAACGGGCACCGCGTGATCGACGCCCTCGCGCAGTGGCGGGGGAGGGGGATGATCGTCGTCGTGACCCACGACCCGGAGATGCTCGAAGACGCCGACGAGATCCTGCTCCTGCGTGACGGCAGTCTGGCCGAGGTGCAGGAGCGTCCGGGCGCGGGAGAGCGGAGTGCGGAGGACGCTGCCCGGCCGCTCGAAACCGGTATTTTGTCCCGTCTCGCGCCCTGATCGCGGGCACAGAAGTTGCCTGATGCCTCTCCAGGAACGCGGAGGGCAGGCAACACCCATGGTTACAACGCAGTATCGTGAGACTCAGGTCGCGACGAACCGTCACGAGCCCGTGATCGCGCAGGGACTTCTGTCAGACGTGCTCATCGTCACCCCCGAGCCGCCGGCCCGTACCGACTCCGGCAATGGCGGCTCCCGGCCGAACCTTCCCGGCGCCGATTGCTCGGTCGTAGACGCTCTCCAGGCGCGCCTGCATGTCCTGGTCTCTTCCTGCGGCGACGCCCTGAGCCGGGCGGTCCAGCACCTCGAGGGCGAGGATTCGTGGGTGATCGGCCCTCTGCCCAACTGCGGCCCGCTCGCCGAGGAAGTCGAGGCAGCCGCCCGCGCCGTCCTGGCGCACTCCCACCTGAACGCGCAGGAAACGGAGAGTGTCGCCGAGGTTTTGAAGTCAGCGGGGGACCTGCGGGCGGCCGCCCGGGGAGCCCGCCAGGCGGTACAACTCGCGCACCTGATCCGAACGGACGCCGCCGGCCGCGAGGCGCTCGAAACCGTCAGCCCGCTCGGGGACGCGGCGCTGGCGCTCGCCCGCGCAACGGGCGACGCCCTTTCCTCGAACGATCCTGTCGCCGCCCGCAACGCGGCGCTCCGCTACCGCGCGGTCGACGCCGCGCGCCAGGCGGCTGAGCGCGAGCTGCGCAGCCCGCACGGCGCCGCGCTTTTCGCGCCGACCATGGTCCGCATGGTTCGGGCGTCGCTCTGGCACCTGGCGGTGGCGGGCGAGAGCATGGCGCGGGTCGCCGCGCGGGCCGCCGCTCGCGTGAACTGATTCTTCGTCCGCGGTCGGTACGGTCCGGCGGATGCGGTCGTAAGTGCGGCAAAAGCGGTAAAATAGGGGGTGTCGGCCCGGACGAAAGGGCAACGGCGCCGACACCCCCGATGATCTCCCGCAGCTTCGAGGAAGAGACCACTCCTCTCGCGGAATACCCCCGCCGGATCGGCCCGTTCGAGGTCGACCGACAGGCGGGCGTTCTCACGCTTCGCCGCGACAATCAGGGCGAGCTCGGGCTACAAGGCTGCCTCCTCTTCGCCTTCAGCATGACCTTCGTCAGCATCATGGGCATCCTGACCGTCGTGCGCACGGCCGAGATCGACGACCGCGTGCCTTCGGACGATGCCGCGCGCCTCTTCGCTCCGGCCAAAAACAACTTCGGGTTTCTCTGGCTGGTCGCGCTTTTTCTGCTCTTCGTCGTGGTCCCGTTCTACATCTGGCGGGCGTACCAGTCCGCCCTGACGTATTCTTTCGACCGGAAAGTGGGCCATGCGGCCCGCAACGGCCGTGAGCTTTTTCCGCTGCACAAATTGGAGTACGTCTGTATCAAGGAGTCGCAGGACCCGGACGATGCCTACCTCTATTCGCTCCAGTTGATCTACGGAGACGGGTACGATCTGACGCTATTTACGGGTTACGAAGAGCGGACGGTCATGAACCTGGCTAACGAGATCGCGTCCTTCACCCTGAGGGACGTCGTGTGGAAGTGAACCCGGGTTCACTGGGAAGCGAGCGTTTGCGACATAATAGGGATTATCGGACGTTGAGATTTGCGGAAGAAGGCCCCCTCGCGGGAGCCTTCTGGCGAGTCGTTGCTTACGCCGCCGATCCCGCCTTCGGGGCCTGCAGGTCGCCTAACTTCTGCTCGATCGAACGCATCTTGTCGTGCGCCTGCTCCAGCAGGTCCTGCACACTTTCCACGTGCGGCCCCAGCGAGCGCGAGCGCGTCCAGAAGACGTAGGCGGCGACCGCTGCGGAGACGGCAGCGGCGACTATGCCGACAACGATATACGGCGTCGTATCCGTCGAATGTGCGCGTGATTCCGCGGCGATAACCTCGTTTGCCATGCTTTCAAGTATAGCACAGGGCTCGCGCCCCGCGCTACGATTCCGTATGCTCGCCCGCTACGGCTGGAAGAACTCTATCAACGCGTTCGCGAAGATCTGGTGCCCCTCGCGCGTGGGATGCGAAACGCGATTGGACAGGAGGTCCGCCGGAGCCGCGCCCATGCGGATCGCGCCCTGATAGATCGCGTGGACGTCCGCCAGTCCGATCTCCTTTTCGCGCGCGACCGCCCGTATCGCCCGGACGTACTCGGCGACCGTCCCGTCGTCCTGGAGCGCGTCGCCCCGCGTGTTCGGCGTCAGCAGCAGCAGGTCGGCGCGAGTCTCGCCCT
>DATLHN010000237.1:0-2522 GCA_035539875.1 Armatimonadaceae bacterium | reverse complement strand
CGCCCGGGCGCGGGCGATGCGGTCCTGGCTCTTGCGGTCCTGCTCGTACCGGTTCAGCGAGTACAGGGCGCCCGCCAGCCCCGCGAACATCAGCGTGTTGTCCTTGCGAAGTGCGCCGTACGCGGCGACGCCGCCCGCGGCGAGCGCGCTACCCTGCGGCCTTTCGCCCTGCCGGACCTGGACGGCAGGACGTGGGACCTGGCGGCGCAGCGCGGGAAGGTCGTCCTGGTGAACTACTGGGCGACGTGGTGCCCGCCGTGCCGCCAGGAGACTCCGGCGCTGGTGCGCGTGGCTAACGAGCTGCGCCCCCGCGGACTGGAGGTCGTCGGCATCTCGCTCGACGGCGGCGGACCGGGCGTTGTCCGTGACTTCGTGAAGTCCTACGACGTCCCGTACCCAATGCTCATGGCCGCCGACGAGCCCGACGTCGCCCAGGGCGTGGACTCCATCCCCCTCACGCTGCTCCTGGACCGCCGGGGCCGCCTCGCCAAGTCCTACGTCGGCGCGGTCCGCGAGAGCGCGCTCCGGGCGGACATCGAGCAACTCCTCGCGGAGCGGTAGGTGCGCCGTCGGCGCGGGTGGTCCTATATCTCGTCGATGTACGCTTGGAGGCGCGCTGCCGTCTTCGTCAGTCCGCACCCGTCGAGCGTGGCCAGGTAGTCGGGGGCGCTCTTAGCCGGGTTTACAAGCGCCTGGCGGTGCTTCTTCACGAGCGCGATAAAGGTTTCCGCGTCGGCGTCGAAGAGCGACAGAGCGAACGCGTCCGGATGCACGGCCCGAACGCCATGTGTTGCAAGGATTCGGCTCGGAAAGTCCTTGAGGTTGAACGTCACGATGAGTGGGGCGTTCGCCGCAATTGCCGCGGCGAGCACGTGCCGGTCGTCGGAGTCGGGCAGCGTCAGCGTCTCGATCAGCGGTTCGTAGCCCGTGACCCGGCACGGCCCGACGTATCGGTCCATGAGGTCGCGGGTGCGGCCCAGTTGATCGCGCGACTGGTCGGGGCGATCTTCGAGAACGTTGCGAATCCATTCCTCGTGGATGTCGTCCGTCCAGAGGGGCTGATAGAGCGTCACCGCGAGGCGCATGAAGAAATCACGCAACGGGGCCGGATACAGGATGCAGGAGTCGAGGACCGCGGACGGAGGCGCGTCGGCGCTCAATCAATACATCCCGAGTCTCTGCGCCTCCGCGGCCAACTCGTCGAGGCCACGGTGACGCTCGGCCTCTTCGCGCTCGCGGTAGCGCAGGAGGTCCGCGACGCGGACCCGCCGCCGCGGGCCGACCGTGCGGAAGGGTATCTTCCCCGCTTCCAGCAGCTTGACGAAGTAGGGGCGTGAGACGTTGAGGAAGTCGGCCGCCTGCTGGGTCGTCACCTCGGCGTCCGTCGCGACGACCGCGACGCCCTTGCCGCTGCCCATCTCCCGCAGCACGGTGAGCAGTAGGGGCAGCGCCGCCTCGGGCAGCGCCACGTCGGCGCTTTCGCCGTCCGCGCCGCGGTCTATGCGGACGCGAAGCGTGGCCTGTTGAAATCCCGCGTTCGCCGTTCCCGCGTCCTGCAGTGCGCCGAGGAGCCGCCGGAGCGTCCGGCTCGACGATTCGGCGAGCCGGACGTCCTGTTGCGACAGGGGAGCCGTGTTCGCGCGTGTTGTGGTTAGAGTAGCCATGACTGTCTCCTGAACAGATTATACGAAACGAACGAAACGAACGCAATGGGAAGCGAGGTTTGCCCGATGACGGGACGAGGGAGGATCGCGCGCACGGTCGCCTACTCTGGCGGCCTGATGGCTTTAGCGTGTTTATTGGGCGCGGCGCAGGCAAAGGCACAGGGGGGGACCGGGACCACGGTACGTAAGACGGCGGAGTCGTTCAACGGGATCGCGTGGGCGGTGGCGGACGACAGCACCGCGTCCGGGCGGGCAGCGCCCGCGATCAATCTTCGGACGGGGGCGGATGCGGAGGCCGCCGGGAAGTTCGACCCGGCGCGGCTGAATAGTATGCTCGCGGAGGCGACGTTCTCGGGCCGGGGGTTCGAGGTCTTCAAGGCCGCGCCCGCGACGCCGTACTATATTCCCGGGCGCACGAAGCGGGTGTCGCTGTGGGTGCGGACGCCGACGAAGCAGGCGTGGACGCTCTCGTTCCGCGACGGCTGGGGGCGCACCGAGGTCGCGGGGCGCAAGCTGGAGTGGACGATCACGCGCGGCGGCGAGGACGCCTGGAAGCAGGTGACGTTCGACGTGCCCGGGGACTGGGTCCAGCCGCTCGCCTTCGACGGCGTCGTGACGCACAACTGGGAGAGCCGCACGACGAAGGCGACCGCGCGGCTTCTGCTCGACCAGATCGAAGTGGAGTACGACCTGGCGGACGCGGACCCGGCGACCGGGGCGCTGAAGACGTGGCAGGCCCCGCCTGCGGGCGCGCCGGGCGTCAACGCGCAGAACCCGCCGAAGGCCGCGCCGCCGTCGCCCCTGCGGAGCGTCACGGCCACCGCCGCCCGACCGCTCTCCGGGGCCGACCCGCACAAC
>DATLHN010000236.1:0-3233 GCA_035539875.1 Armatimonadaceae bacterium | reverse complement strand
CGTGCAGCAGCTGGCGGCGCAGATGAACGCCGCCGTGACCGCCCTGGGCGACCCGCAGACGGACGCCCTGGTCGTGGACTCGGTCGGCCGCAAGGGCGGCGCCGACGAAGTCTTCTTCTCCCCCGACGCCGCGAAGCTGGTCCCCGCGCTGCTCGCGGAGTACGAGGCCGTGCCGTGCCCGGCCCCGCGCCCGAACGAAGTCGGCCTGCTGGTGGGCCGCATCCCCGGCTACTCCCGCTTCAAGGGCGTGACGCCGCCGCAGATGCGCTACTCCTCGAACCGCAAGCCGGGCTACTAACGCGTCGGCTCGGCGTTCGCTCCGGACGACGGTTCCGGGTTTCCATTGCTGCGGGAGTGCCGCGGGCTTCGGCCCGCGGCACTTCGCGTTTGTCGCCGCCCGAGGCGCGCCGCGAGTGCGCGGTAGGTCTCGTCGGGCACGAAGAGCAGCAGCGACGAGATCATCGCGTGCGAGAAGTGGACCAGTCCCATGCAGACGGCGATGCCCAGGTGCATCCCGATCACGGCCAGGACGATGGGCACGCGGAAGCGGCGCGACCAGACCAGGAACGGGAAGGACAACTGCACGGCGATGGTCGCGTACGTCGCCAGCGTGATGAACGCGTAGCTCTTCGTCAGGAGCGGCCCGAGCAGCGGGTTCGAGTACTGGCCGGTCCGCAGGACGTAGTAGAGCGCGGTGCCGTTCTGCCACAGAGGCCCCGTCACCTTGTTCAGGCTGGAGCTGAGGTACAGGACGCAGAACTGGAGCGTCACCGTGTACAGCGCGACGTTGTGCAGCAGGTTCCCGAGCGGCGACAGGACCCGCCTCCGACCCCCGCCGCGCCACGCGTCCACCGACAGGTACGCGGAGCAGTCCATGAACAGCAGGAAGATCAGCACGATCCTGCCGACGTTGTCGCCGCCGTCGAGGATGTACGGATTGCGGGCGTGGAACGACCAGACGAGGATCGTGCTCGCCAGCATCGACGCCCGCGTGAACAGGCCGACCGTCATCAGGAGCGCGGCGGCCACGCCCGCCGCCCAGAGCGCGTTCAGGAGCCACGGGGACGCGCTGTAGGTCAGCAGCGAGAACTCGTCCGCCAGGTTCGCGTAGCGCAGGAACAGCGGGTGCGGGAACGGCCCGGCGTCCCCCCAGACCCACTCGCGAATCCCCGACGACTGAAGGTAGAGCGCGAGCAGCCAGAGGCCGTACCCGATGCGCGCGACCGCCGCCCCGATGCGGTGGCGAGGCCGCCGCAGGAACGTGGCGTGCAGGGCGCGCGCCGCCTGCGCCAAGAACGTCGTTGTTGGTCCCTTCGCGGTGGTCATCGGCCCGGGTCCGCCCCCGGCGCGAGGAACCAGTCCGAGGTGATCGACTTGAGCGTCTTCGGCTTGAAGTTCGGGTTCTCGTACTCGGAGAACGGCGGCACCTCGCGGATCAGGGTCCGCCCGCGCACCGCGAGGAGCCGGAAGCGCGACGGGTCGTAGACCTCGCGGGCCAGCGTGAGGACGAGTCGCTCGTAGGCGTCGGCGTCGAGCGCGGCCTCGGGATAGGTGGCGTAGTCGGGGTACGCCGCGCGGCGCGCGAGGAAGGTGCGGTACTGGCCGTTGATGCCGTCGATGGTCCGCAGGCGCGTCACCTCGGCGGACAGCGGGTTCGCCCAGATGCGCTTCTGGAGCGGCGTCGTGACGTCGAACCAGCGCGTAAGCTGCGGCTCGCCCGCGCCGGGGCCGATCGGCTCCAGGCGAAGCTGTATCTCGCACCACTCGTTGGAGATGGGCGGCTTCGGGGCGAAGAGGTGCCAGTCCTGCGCGAAGAACGGCTGGACGTAGCGGTGGACGAACTCCGGGTGCAGGATCGTGATGGCGTTGCGCGGCAGCAGGTGCAGCCCGACGACCGCGTAGTGCAGCGCCATCCAGGCGAGCAGCAGCCCGGTAAGGCCGAACAGGCGGAGTCGGCGGCGGATGGCGCGCTGCCGCCCCCGCCGAGGGGAAGGTTGCTTCATGGGGGGCTCGGCGGCCGGGACGTCCTTCGTCCCGGCCGCCCGGGAGCGTTAGAAGCCGACCGCCGGGTTGCCGGCGGCCGGGACCTTCGGGTCCAGCTCTTTCAGGAGACCGGCGCGGGCCGCGGGCGAGAGCATCTGCTTCATGTTCGCCGCCTTTACCTTGGCGACGTTCGCGCGCATGAGGTCGTGCTCCTTCTTGACGAAGTGGTCGTACGCCTTCTCGACCGCAATCACCACGAGTCCGGCGACGACGCCACCGGCGACCGCGGTCGCGAAGTTCTCGACGGGGCCGCCCGGGTTGATCTCCTGGACCTCTTCCCAGACGTAGTTATCCTTCACCCAGTCGATCACGCGGCCCGAGTTCGACGCGGACGCTCCCTTGATCACCTCGGCGGTGAGGAGCGGCTTGACCGTCGCCGCGCCGAGCTTGCGGAACGCCGGGGTGTCGAGGCCGTACGCCTTGACCACCGCGGGGTCCATCCGCCGTAGGAGCCGGTCCACGCCGACCATGCCGAACCCCTCGGCGACCTTCACGACGTTGCTGGCGTAGACGCTGCTGTCGAAGGCGCGGCCGAGCGGCGCGCCGGGGGCGAGGGTGCGGCGGGCGTCCCGCACGAACGACGAGCGGGCGAAGTCGTTGAGCACGGCGTCGAGGGCCGGGGTCCCGGCCTGGACGAAGCGGCGCACCTGGGCGTCGGTGAGCGGCTTGTCGTCGAGCATGGCCACGAGCGCGCGCTGACTGGGAGCGGGCTGGGCGGAACTGATCGGGAGGCGGGAGCCGAAGAACGCCGCGACGAGGACGGCGGCGAACACCGCGGAGAGGCGCTTGCTGAGCATGGTTACCCCCTTGAGGTAGGTATGGGCACGGCGGGAACGGCCCGCGCCGGCGTTGGCGCGGCTCCCCTGTTGATAAACTCCGTCGCGAGAAGGAGGGCGGGGGGGGAGACCCGTCATCCGTCCACGCTTGGGAGGTAGACCTGCGGGATTATAACCCGGGTGTCGCGCGATTTGCAAGAGATTCGCGCTGTCGAGAAACTGCCCGCCGTGCGCGCATGCGCTTCGACCCGACCCGGTTCCACCACATCAGGACGCCGGTGGCGAAAAGCGCGGCGGGGGCCAGGCCCGCCGCGGCGTGCAGGACGCGCGTGAGCAGCCCGCCCCAGAGGCCGATGTGGAGGGGGAAGCGGGCGTTCAGGAACCGCTGCCCGGGGAGCGCGGACGCGGCCCGGT
>DATLHN010000235.1:0-6812 GCA_035539875.1 Armatimonadaceae bacterium | reverse complement strand
CGGGAACGGGCGGCGGGGACGCCGGGAGTTTCAGGAGTACGGGCACGAGCATCAGCCCCGCGCCGTGGGCGGTCGCCATCAGGAACGACCAGACCGCCAGGTCGCGGAAGCCGACCCGCATCCCCACCCAGCGGGGGTGCGACATCGGCGCGAGGAGTTTGTAGAGTCCGTAGGCGATCAGCACCCCCGCCCCCGCGTAGCGCAGCAGCACCGGGGAGACCACCGTCTGGAGAGCCGCGACCAGCGCGACGACCGCCGCCACCGAAAGGGCGTGCCCCAGCGCGATGGGCGCGAACGCCCGGATCACCGCCCGGCGGCTCCGCTCCTGGAGCCCGAGCGCCACCGCGAAGAGCCACCCCATGCCGGGGTTGATTCCGTGGTAGGCCCCGAGCAAGGCCAGGGTCAGCCACGGCCAGGAGGAGCTATCCATCACACTCCCCATTCCGTTCCACCCTAACCCTTCCCGGAGTCACGCCCGGTGCCGGTACTGCCGCCCCTCCCGTTGTTGGGGTAGCAGTACGAATCGGAGGAGGAGTCCCCGCCCTGAAGCCGCACCTGGTGCGGGCGCTCGTCGCCGAAGTCGACGAAGAACCCCGGGTCCATCGCCATGCCGCCGCCCGGGTCGGCGTCGATCTTGACCGCCCAGCCGCGGATGCCCTCCGGGTAGAACTGGGCGTCCCACGCCAGGTAGAGCGAGTTGGTGACGTAGACGCGGCGGCCGTCGCGGCTGACCTCGACCATCTGCGGGCCGCCGTTCAGGGGCGTGCCGGGCATCCTCGGGTGCGCCGCGCGGCGGACGATGCCGCCGATCTGAACCGTGCCGGTGAGCTTCGGGTCGAACGGGTCGGAGACGTCGTACTGGCGCAGTTCGCCGGTGCCCCAGCAGGAGACGTACAGGAAGCGGTCGTCGAGTGACAGGTTGATGTCCGTCACCAGCGGCGGCACGGCGCCGAAGCCCTTCAGGAGCGGCGGCAGCGCGTCCGGGTCGGCGGGCTCAGCGGGAATGTCGATGACCTTGCGGACGCCCCACTCGCCGTTCTCCCCGCGGTACCAGGTCCAGACCGATGCGGACAGGTCGTTCAGGCAGGTGACCACTCCCGCGAAGCCGTACGTCTGGTTCGGGTCGTGCGACGGGCGCAGTTCCAGGACCATCTGGTACTCCGCCCCCAGGTCGATCTCCTGGACGTGGCGGCGGGAGCGCAGGTCCCAGACGTGCAGTTTGTGGCCGTACTTCCCGCCGAGCAGGAGTTCGGGGTTCACGCCGTCCTCCACCATGTTGGGCGTCCCCCACTCGCTCGTGAGCATGGTGTCGTGCCCGAGGTGCCACCAGAAGTCGTAGGAAAGGTACTGCGAGCCGCGGTCCGCCTCCCACGGCCCCTTCACCTCGAAGGTGGTGTGGTCCATCAGGAAGACGCCGCCGGGGCCGTCGCCGTCGGGCGCACCCAGCGCGCCGACGTAGATGGCGTCCGGGCCGCAGTGGACGGTGTGCGGCCGGCTGTAGCCGCTCTTCTGGTGGATGCTCTCCGGCTCGATGGTCTTCACCAGGCGCGGGTTTCGCGGGTCCGGCTTCGTGTCCACGATGTGCATCCGCGAGGACCGCAGGCCGGGCACCAGCAGGTAGCGGCGCTCCAAATGCGGGTGCGGCATGGTCGGGCAGAGCGCCGCGCTGCACGCGTTCCAGCCGAAGTGGTGCAGCTCGTCGTCGGGGTTGGGCATGTCGAGCCGCCCGACGATGGTTCCGTAGTCCGCCGAATCGGGATCAACGTCGAGGACGGCGATCGCGTCGGGCCTGCCGCCGGTCTCCGGGTTGAGGACGGCGACGTAGGCGAGTTCCTCGCGCGGGGCCTCCATCGCCATCTTCGGCGACGGGTAGAAAGTCGGGTCGGGCCGCATACTCGCGAGATTCATGATGATCCTCTCCTGTTTCGGTCGGTTGTGAAGTGTCTGACGGGGCTTTGTGATACCTCCAGTATCCGGTGTTGGCGTTCGAGTAAGCGTTCGAAAAAAACGAGGTAAAGCGTTATAACGCGAAGAATCGGGCGCGGCGGCATGGCCCCTTGCGCGGCCTGACCACGTCCGATTCCGCGGTGCGCCCGGAAGCCGCTACGCCGACGCCTTCGGCAGCGGGACGCCGTCCGGGGCGAGGGGCAGGCCGCGCAGGCGGACGCCGACGGCGTCGAAGATGGCGTTGCCGATGGCCGGGGCGAGCGCGACGATCGGGGCTTCGCCCGCGCCCGCCGAGGGGAGGTCCTTCCGGTCCAGCAGCACGGTCTCGAGGGGCGGGACGTCGCTGAAGCGCGGGACGCGGTACATCGAGAAGTAGGGGTTCGAGACGGTTCCGCCCGCGAACACGACCTGCTCGAAGAGCGCGCCGCCGATGCCCTGGATGATGGCGCCCTCGACCTGGTTCTTACACTGGTCGGGGTTGACGACGGCCCCGCACTCGAACGCCGTGACGACCCGCATCAGGCGGACGGCCCCACTGCCCTTCTCCACCGAAACCTCGACGCAGTTGGCGACGTAGCCGGCCTTCTCGAAGCCGCCCGCGATGCCGACGCCCCGGTCTTCCCCGGACTTCGGCTTGCCCCAGCCGAACGCCTTCGCCGCGGCCTCCAGCACCGCGCGCATCCGCTCGTCCTTCAGGTTCTTCAGGCGCACCGCCAGCGGGTCCTTCCCGATGGAACGCGCCAGCTCGTCGATGTGCGACTCGCGGGCGAAGTGGTTGGCCGTAGAGGCCAGCGCCCGGTACGACCCCTGCCGCAGCGGCGAGCGGACCGGGTGGAACGCCGTCGTCTGGTTCGCGAAGTCGTAGACGGGGCGCAGGCCCGCCCCGCCCGAGTTGTAGTTGTGGAACTCCCACGCGGTGATCGTGCCGTCGTCCGCGATACCGGCCTTGACGTCGATGACGCCCGCCGGTCGGAAGTACGCCCAGGTGAACTCCTCGGCGCGGGTCCAGACCAGTTTCACCGGCTTGCCCGCCGCCTTCGCCAGGCGCGCCGCCTCGATGGCCTGCTCGCCCGTGTGCTTGCCGCCGTAGCCCGAGCCGGTGTCGGGCACGATGACGCGCACCTTGCTTTCCGGCAGGTTGAACGCCTGCATCAGCTCGCCGCGCACGCCGAACGGGCGCTGCGTGCCGGTCCAGACGGTCAGCTTCCCGTCGGCGGCCCACTCCGCGACCGCCGCGCGCGGCTCCAGCGGCGCGTGCGCGATGTAGGCGACGTTGTAGGACGCCTCCCGCCGCTCCTTGGCCGCCGCGAGGCCCGCCGCCACGTCGCCCTTCGCGTCGTTGCCGCCGCGCCCGCCGCCGCTGCCCTGAGGCTGCTGAGCAGACGCCCCCGCCTTCAGGTCAGCGTAAAGCGTCTGCGAGGTCGGGGCGACTCCCTCGGGCTTCTTCCATTCGGCCTTGAGCGCGCCGATGGCTTCGTCCGCGACGGAGGAGCGCGGCGCGACCACGCCCGCGAAGTCGCCGTCGCGCACGACGGTGACGCCGGGCAGTTTCTGCGCCGCGGACCCGTCCAGCGAGGCCAGGGTCGCGCCGAACGCCTCGGGGCGCAGAACCTTGCCGTAGAGCATCCCGGGGCGCTGTATGTCGGAGGTGTACTGGTGCTTTCCGGTGACGATGTCGCGGCCGTTGACCTTGCGGGCGGACTTTCCGGCGACGGTCCACTGCGCGGGCGGGGTCAGCGGGGCGTCGGCGTTCACCGCCTTCGTCAGCTTCTGGCCGCGCGCCAGTTCGCCGTAGCCGCGCTCCTGCTTGGACGCCGCGTGGACGACCTTCCCGTTCGCGGCATTCAGGTCGCCGCGCGCCACCTTCATCTGCTCGGTGGCGATGTCCAGCAGCACTTCGCGGGCGGCGACCGCCGCCCGGCGCATCTGCGGGGCCATCGCGGGCGTGGTCCGGCTGCCGAACGTCCCGGCGTCGTAGGGGGTGAGGTCGGTGTCGCCCAGGACCATTCGGACCGAGGCGAGCGGGACGCGAAGCTCCTCCGCGACCGCCTGCGAGAGCGACGTGCGCGCGTTCTGCCCGACCTCGGCCTTGCCGGAATAGGCGGTCACCGTGCCGTCCTCGCCGATGTGCAGCCACGCCCCGATCTCCTGCGGCGCGGCGTTGCCGCCCTGGCCGCCGCGCCGCCCGCCGCCGCCGCCCGACTCCTGCTGCACGAAGGAGGGCGCGGGGACGCCCGCCTCGCCCTCGGGCAGGGGGGCGAGGATCAGCAGGCCCGCGCCGCCCAGCGCGCGGAACAGGTCGCGGCGCGGCATGCCGAAGCGGTACGCCGGCCCCTCGGAAAGCTCGTAGCGCTCCGGCTCGATCTCGACGAGCGGGGAATCGTTCGCGTCGCTCATTTGGTTGCGCCCCCTTCCGCCGCCGCGGGCATCTTTTCCGAGGCCGCCTTGATCGCCGCGACGATGCGCGGGTGGCTCCCGCACCGGCAGACGTTGCCCTGCATCGCGCGGGCGATCTCGCGCTCGGTCGGGCGCGGGCTGCGGTTGAGCAGGCTGACGCCGGACAGGATCATTCCGGAGATGCAGTAGCCGCACTGCATGGCGTCCGCTTCGAGGAAGCCCTCCTGCACCGGGTGCAGTTTCCCGTCCTTTTCCAGCCCCTCGATCGTCGTCACCGGGCGTGCGCCGACCGCGGCGATCGTCGTGACGCAGGAGCGGACCGCCTTGCCGTCGAGCAGCACGGTGCACGCGCCGCACTGCGCCTCGCCGCAGCCGTACTTGGTGCCCGTCAGGCCCAGGTCTTCGCGCAGGACGCTGAGCAGCGACCGCTCCGGGTCCACGTCCACCTGCCGCTTCTGTCCGTTGATCGTCAACTCTGCCATGGTGAAACCCTCCCGCCTATGCGGCGGCCTCCGCGAGCGTCGCCTCCCGGCGCTCCCGCCCGAACTGCCGCCGGTAGAGGGTGGCGTACAGTCCGCCCCGCTCCAGCAGCTCCTCGTGCCGACCCGACTCCACCAGCCGCCCCTTCTCCAATACCAGGATGCGGTCGGCGTTACGCACGGTCGAGAGACGGTGCGCGATGATGAGCGACGTCCGCCCCGCCAGCAGCGTCTCCAGGGCCTGCTGGATGAGGTACTCCGACGTCGCGTCCAGAGAACTCGTTGCCTCGTCCAGCACCAGGATGCGCGGGTCCTTCAGCAGGGCGCGCGCGATGGAAAGGCGCTGCCGCTCCCCGCCCGAGAGCCGAAACGCCCGCTCGCCCACGACCGTGTCATACCCGTCCGGCAACTCCGAAAGAAACTCGTGCACGTTCGCGGCCCGCGCGGCGGCGATCATCTGCTCCTCGGTGGCGTCCGGGCGCGCGTACAGGAGGTTGTCGCGCACGGTCGCGTGGAAGAGGAAGGTCTCCTGGGTCACCACCCCGATGTGCGTGCGCAGGCTCTCCTGGGTCAGGTCCCGCAGGTCGTGGCCGTCGAGCGTGATGCGCCCCTCCGATGGGTCGAGGAGGCGCGGCAGCAGGTAGGTGACGGTCGTCTTCCCCGCCCCGCTCGGCCCCACCAGCGCGACGCGCTGGCCGGGCAGTATCTCGAAGCTCAGGTCGCGCAACGCGAACGGGTCCCGGCCCTCGCTGCCCTCCTCCTGTTCCGGTTCCTTTTCCGCCGCGTCGCCCGTCTCCTCCTCTTGCCCCTCCTTCGCGGTGGCCGTCGCCGACGCCGCGGGGTAGGCGAAGCCCACCTCCTCGAACCGGATGTGCCCGCGCACCGGCTCGGAAAGGACGACCGCCCCGGGCCGGTCTCGTACCTCCGGCTCGGTGTCGAGCAGGCCGAAGATGCGCTCCAGGATCGCCAGCGCGCCCTGCACGTCCACGTAGACGTTGGCGAGGTTGGCGAGCGGCCGGTACAGGCTGGAAAGGTAGGCGACGAACGCGATGATGGTGCCGACCGTGATCTGCCCGCGGATGGCGAGGTAGCCGCCGTAGGCGTAGATGAGGGCCGGTCCGGCGACGCTGATGACGTTCAGGCAGAGCGAGAGCCACCGCCCCGCCAGCGCCTGCCGGATGTTCAGGTTCATCACGCGCCGCGCCAGTTGTCCGAACGTCCGCGCGTCGGTCCCCGCCTGCACGAACGTCTTCGTCAGCAGCATCCCGCCGATGTTGAGCCGCTCCTGGAGGAACGCGGTCTGGTCGGCCTGCGCCTCCTGCGTCTCGCGCGAGAGGCGGCGGCGGAACCGCCCGACGGCGCGCGTCGGCAGGTACAGGGTCGGCACCACGGCGAGGGCGAGCAGGGCGAGCCGCCAGTCCATCGCGAAGATCACCGCCGCCGTCGCGATCACGGTGCAGAGGTTGCTGGCGATCGAGATGAGCGTCCCCGCCGCCGCGCCCTGCACCGCGCCGACGTCGCTGGTCACGCGCGAGAGCGTCTCCCCGGCGCGGGTGCGTGTGTAGTATGGCAGAGACATGCTCTGGAGGTGGGCGAAGAGGCGCTGGCGCAGGTCGTAGACGATGGCCTCGCCGACGCGCGCGCTGACGAAGTTCTGCAGAAGTCCGACGAACCCGGCGACGACGGTCAGGCCGACGATCGCGCCCACGAGCAGGAGCAGCAGGCGCGAGTCGCCCTGCGGGATCGCCTGGTCGAGGATGCCGCGCACGGCCAGCGGCGGCAGGACCCCGAGGGCGGCGGTCGCCGCGATGCAGGCGAACACGACGAGCCACGCGCGCCAGTGGGGGAGGAGCAGGAGGCGGGCGGCGCGCGTGAGCAGGGCGCGCTCGATCGCGACCGGGGGTGCGTTCGGGTCCCCGCCGACGTCGCGGTTCTGCAGGCCGTAGGAGCGCGACAGGCCGCCGACCGAGCGGTCCAGCCCGCCCAGCC
>DATLHN010000234.1:0-22115 GCA_035539875.1 Armatimonadaceae bacterium | reverse complement strand
GTCGTAGAGCGCGGCGGTCCCGGGCGTCGGCGCAGGCAGCGTGTCCCTGCCGCCGTCCGGCCGCGTGACCGTGAGCGCGCCCGCCGCCCCGGCGGTGGCCGCGAGCGTGACTACCTCGCCGGGCCGGGTTACGCCGCCCGCGTCGCCGGGGCGTGCCGTCAGCCAAAGGAGGCTGTTCGTCAGGAAGATCGGGAAGGCGGGGCGAAGCGCCATGTCCGACTCGTAGGTCGTGAAGGCGACGTAGACCGCCCGCGTGCCCCCGCGCTCCCCGGCGACGATCAGCGGTCCGGCGTCCGTCTCCGCCAGCGTCTGGCCCCAGGCGGTAGGCGCGACGCCCTGCGCGCGCTGCAGACGGACGTTCGCCAGGTCCACGAAGCGCATCAGCGGGTGGCTCCGGCTCCAGTCGAGGATCGTCGGCCCGGCCGCTTCCTGCCCGGCGGGCGTGACCGGCGACTCCTTCGACGCGGGCTTGCCGCCCCAGAAGAGGTAGCGGCCCGGCGGCAGGTCGGCGGGCGGCGCGGCGTCGTCGAACACGGTCACTTCGTGATCGGCTGAATCCGTAGTCTTATAGGACGACGGGGCGACCCGGTCCACCGTGACGTACTCTTCGAGGCTGAGCGCGCGCTCCAGGAAGGCGTTTCCCTCCGAGACGAGCAGCGCCTTGATCTTGCGGCGCGGCGCGAGCACGATTTGCGCTGCGTCGTCGGCCTTCAGGTCGTCCTTCACGTCCGCGCGCGCGGTGACCACGCCCCCCTCGGGCAGGCGCAGCCGCTCGAAGACCTCGGACTTGTTCTCGCCGGGGGCGAGCACGACCTCGTGCGCCGCCACCAGGTCGTCGCCCAGGCGTATCTCCAGCGGGATCGCCCGCCGCGTCCTGCCGAAGTTCTGGAGCGTGACGAACGCCTCGCGGCCCTCGCCCGTCGACAGCGCGTCGCGCACGTCAAACGCCGTGATGCCGACGTTTTCGCCGCGCTTCCCGAACGTGATCTGCCCCACCGCCGCGCCGCCGAGCGACATCTCCTCTAGCCGCCCGTACGCGCCGTCGGAGAGAACGGTCACCTGCGCGCCCGCGCGCGAGGCGACCTGCGAGGCCGCAAAGGTGATGGCCTCGCGCATGTCGCCGCTCGTGTCCGTGGCCCGCGCCCGCGCGAGCGCGCTCAGCAGCTTGTCCGTCTCGGAGGTAAGTGGGGCGAGGAGGACCGGCTTGTCGGCGGCGAGCACGAGCGCCACGGCGTCGCGGGCTTCCTTTCGCCGTATCAGCGTCTCCGCCTCGCGCACGGCCGCGTCGAAGCGCGTGGGCCGCTCGTCGGTAGCGTTCATCGACGCCGAGGCGTCCAGCACCAGCGCGGTGGTCTTGCCTCCGAGGCCCGACGCCCAGAGGAAGGGCCGCGCCAGCGCGAAGGCGAGAAACAGACAGGCGAGGAGTTGGAGCAGCAGCAGAAGGTTGCGCTTCAGCTTCTGGAAGGGTGCGTTCGCCTGCGTGTCCTGGAGCGCCGCCTGCCAGAGCATCACCGACGACACGACCCGGTCGCGCCGCTTCAGCCGCAGGAGGTACAGCAGGACGATGGCCCCGCCCGCGAGGGGCAGGAAGAGCAGGCTGAGCGGCGCGATCAGGTTCACTCCCGGCGGGCCTCCGTGCGCGGTGGTCGGGTCTTGCGTCTCAGGCGGCGAACTCTTCGGCCGTCTCGTTCAGCGGCATCTGGGCCGGGTGCACGAAGAGCGGCAGACGCCGCAGCAGCTTGCCCCCGGCGGCGATCTCCACGCTGTGGGGCCCGTAGCGGTGCAGGCCGATGTTGAACATCGCGAGGTCCAGCTGCGCCGACTCGCGCGGGAAGTCGTCGCCCGGGGGCACCGCGAACTTGATGCGCGTCGTCTCCCCGACGACCATCCCGTCCGGGTCGGTCACGCGCAGCTCCAGCGCGTGCTCGCGACCCTTGTCCTCCGGGTAAATCTCCAGGTCCACGAAGAGCGAGATCGACTCCAGAGTGACCGGCACCTGGTCCAGGTAGATGTCCTCGTAGAGTCCCAGCAGATCGACCCGGCCGTCCGGGTGCTTCCGGATCTCGTCGATCAAGAGTGCGCAGAGTACCTGCATCGCGTTACCGCCTGCTCGCTTTCTTCTCTCTGATACCGGCGGGCGGCGCGCCCGGCGCGTTCCGGTAGGTCTTCAGGAGTGTCCCCAGCGAGCGCATCACGAAGAACAGGTACACCGGAAGAGCGACGATAAGCGCCCACCCCACGATAGGCAGTTCGGTTCGGAACGCCTGGACGATGAGGAAAACGATCAGGCCCGCGCGGACGAGGTGACTGAGCGCGAAGATCACCGTAACGCGCTGGAGCGCGAAGCGGCTCAGGCGCATCGTGCCGGGGCGCGTCGTCGGGGTCACGGGCGCACCGCGCCCCGGGAAGAGGGCTTCTTAGCCGCCTTCTCCGCCTTGCGCCGCTGCCGCTCGGCCTCTTCCTGCGCGGCGCGCCAGGCGATGAATTCCTTGTTCTGCTCGCGGATGCGCCGGATCAGGCGGATGGTCGCGTACTGGACCAGGAGTCCCACCAGGGCGAGCGGGATCATGACCGCGTAGTTGCCGGTGTAGCCGTAGTAGACGGCGAGGGAGGTCAACAGGAGGGACGCGATCGTGCGCGAGATGAGCGTGAACGCATCCCCCGGCTCGATCTTCGCGGGCGGGCGCTCCTGGCGCTGTTGCGCTGCCGCCGGAGCATCCGCGGGCGCCGAATCGTTAACGGATTCGGGTACGCCGCCGGTCAGATTCTCCGACTGTATCGTCTCGTCCTCGGCCACACACTATTTAACCACGCCGGGGGGCGGACCCGGTCGTTTTACGATTTGTCCACGCACGTGCTGTACTCTTGACCGACGACGGCGGCCAGGCCCGCCGCGGGAGATCACCACGAATAATCGACGGAAAAAGTCGAGGGGAGTACCTCAATGTTCACGTGTCGCGACAACGGACCGGGCATCGTCCGGGAGCCGTTCCGCCCCGCCGCCGGGGACCGGGTCTTGCAGGGTTTGGACCACACTCTCAGCATTAAAGTCTCCAGCCGGGAGACGCGGGGGCGCTGTGCGGTGATGGAGTGCGAGGCGGAGCCGGAGGCGTACATGCCGCCGCACGTCCACCACCGCGAGGACGAGATCCTGTGTGTCGTGCGCGGGCGGTTCGCCGTAACGGTCGGCGGGGAGACGCGCGAGGCGGTTCCGGGCGACTTCGTCTTCGCGCCGCGCGGGGTGGCGCACGCCTGGCGCTACCTCGACACCGGGGAGAAGGGCTGCTTCCAGGTCATCATCACGCCCGGCGGTATGGAGGAGATGTTCGTCGAGATAGACGCCGTCCGACGCGGCGGCGGCAGCGACGGGCAGCCGTCCGCGGCCCTGCTCGCCCAACTATGCGACATCGCCACCCGCTACGACGTCACCTTCCTTCTGCCGGAAGCCGCCGAGGAGGTCGCAGCGGGCGGCGGCATCGGCGCTACTTGAGCAGGCCCGAGCCGCGCAGGGTCTTGAGGAGCAGGTCCTCGAAGGGCGCGTCCGTTGTCGTGCGGACGTAGTCCATGTTGTAGCGCGCGGCGATGTCCGCGAGGTGCCCGCAGAAGCCGTCGAGCGCCTCGCGGTAGCGCGCCAACAGGGCCGGGGTGACGCTGACTTCGCGCGCCTCGCCCGTCTCCGCGTCCACCAGCCGCAGGTCACCGGTCAGGTCCGGCTCCACCTCGTCCGGGTCGAGGACCTGGAGCAGGACCACCTGGAAGCGGCGGGCCAGGAGCGCGCGGACGCCCTTCTCCCAGTTCGCGTCGAAGAAGTCGGAAATCACCACGCAGACGCCGGGGGACTGGGCGCGCTGGGCGTAGTTCTGGAGCGCGTGGGAGAAGTCGGTGCGCCCGCCCGCCCGCAGGTTCTCCAGGTAGTTGAAGAGCTGCGGCACGGAGGCGCGCCCGCGCAGGGACGGCACGCGGCGGCCCAGCGCCTGCGAGAAGCCCGCGACGCCCACCCGGTCGTAGCGCACCAGGCCCACGTATCCCAGCGCGGCCGCGACCTTGCGCGCGTAGTCGAACTTGGTCAGGCGGCCCGCGGCGGGCGCGCCGGAGAAGTCCATGCTCTGCGAGGCGTCGATCAAGAGGTGGAGGGAAAGGTCCTCCTCCTCGACGAAGAGCTTGACGAAGAGCCGCTCCAGGCGCGCGTACGCCTTCCAGTCCACGTACCGCAGGTCGTCGCCCGTGGCGTATTCGCGGAAGTCGGCGAACTCGACCGACGAGCCGCGCTTGGGCGAGCGCTTCTCGCCCTTCATGCGGCCGGGGAACGGCTGGCGCGACACGACCGTGAGTCGCTCCAGCTTCCGCAGAAACTCCGCGTCGAGAAGGGGGCCGGAGGGCGTCCCGCCCGCTGCTGCCGCCGCCATGATTTCCTTTATCCTTAATCCCTCTCAGAGAGACCGCAAGAACACTCCGGGACCCGGGCCTTATCCCTCCGCCTCCGTCGCCGCGTCGCCTTCGAGCAGCCGCACGGACCGGATGTGGTCGATCCGGAAGTTGCGATAGTCGCGGCGCATGCCGCACTGTCCCGCCACGTACCAGACCCCGTCGTCCCGCCGGACGTTTTGTATTTCGACGCGCCGGGTCGTCCATTCGTTCCGCCGCGCCACGAAGTACTCGATCTCGACCGGGACCTCCCGGTCCCACGCGTCCTGCAACAGGCGGCGGGCGCGCGCCACCGGGAAGGGAGGGTTCTCCCCATCGTCTTCTGAGTCGCTCTCGTCGGGTGAAAGGTTGGAGACAGCGCCGCCGCTGCCGCGCAGCTGCCGTAGCTCCGAGAGCAGCTCGCCGCTCAGGGCGGCGGCCTTGCCGACGGCGAAGTCGGGCATCTCCGCCTCCACGCGCTCCGCCGCGCTTTCCAGTACCGACGCGTCGATGTCTCCGAGCACGGCGGGGTCGTCCGTCCCGAATCGGGCCAGGGCGCGCAGGACCGCGAGAGCCGCCAGCGCCTCGGCGGTAGAAAGGGGGACCCGGTAGAACTCGTCGTGTGGCATGACGGATGTTGATCGCGGGGGGCGGCGTAGCAGCGGGCGTGCGTGAGTGCTTGCGTGGTTGCGTGCGCCGCCGTTACCGCGGCTGTGGCGCGGCGGCGGGGGGCAGCACACCGCCGCCACTATATACATTGTGGGTGGCCGCTTCCGCTTCGTTCCACAACTGCTGCGCGTGGCCGCGCCACTCCGACGACGGGTACAGGCGCAGGAACTCGCTGAAGACGCCCAGGGCGCTCTGCGGCTGGTTGAGCTTCTGGAGGTGCAGCCGCCCCAGGCGGATCATCCCCATCTCTGCCTCCTTCGCGTCGGGGAAGTCCCGGCACAACTCCGAGAGGGCGCGGGCGGCGAGCGGGAACCGGCCCGCCTCCTCGCACGCGGAGGCGACGCGCTGGAGCAGCGCGGGCGGCAGCGGGAAGGCCTCGAAGGCGACGCAGGCGTCCTCGTAGACGCCCGCGACGGCCCCGGCGTCTTCCCCCCGCAGGTAAAGCCGCAGGGCATCCATGAAATGCCGGTGTGCGGCCTCGCCCTGGCGCAGATGGACACAGGCGCGCGCCAGGGCGTGGTGCGCGGGTGCGTTCTCCGGCTTGCCCGCCAGGAACCGGCGGTAGAACTCGGCGGCCTCCGCGTAGCGCCCCTCGTTCAGCGCCTTCTCGGCGTCTTCGAGGTTGTACTCGTGCCGGCTCTCCTCGCGCATCTTCAGCGGCAGGGCGATGATCAGGCCGTAGAGGAAGCCGCCGACGTGCGCCCAGTTCGCCACGGTCCCGGACTTCCCGGCGTCCGCGAAGGAGGCGACCCCGAGGAACACCTGGTACGCCGCGAACAGGCCGACCGCCCAGACCGCCGGGATCGAGAAGACGAGGAGGACGCGCACCTGCGCCCGCCAGAAGCGCACCGCGAAGAGGCCCAGGATGGCGAAAATCGCACCGGACGCGCCGACCAGCGGCACCGACGCCGCCCCGGAAAGAAGTGGGGTGGAGGCCAGCAGGACGTGCATCAGGCCCGCGGCGACGCCGCCGCCGATGTAGAACAGCAGAAACTCGACCTTGCCGAGCGCCTCCTCCACGTGCGGCCCGAAGAGCCAGAGTCCCAGCATGTTCGAGAGCAGGTGCGTCCAGGTGCCGTGCAGGAAGACGTGGGTGAAGAGGGTGAGCAGGGTGGCCGAGCGCGGCACCATGCCCCACTGGGCGGCGACGCCGTCGGTGAGCTTGCCCTCGGTGATGGTCGCGGCGAACAGGAGGCAGTGGGTCAGCAGGAGGCCGAGCGTGACCGCGGGAAAGCCGGCGAGGCCCGACAGGCGGCGACGGCGCAGAGGGATGAGTGGCGCGAGGAATACCGTCACCACCAGCGCGACCACTATGTACACCAGCGGCTGCGACGTCATACTCGGTTCGCCACACTACGGACAGAGTGCTGCCGCGCCGCCGGCCGTGTCGGACTAGGCAGAGAGCGTACCGGTACGCTGCCAGTCGCTGACGTGCGCGATAATCCGTTGTACCACATCCGACGTCTGTATACCCTCGGCCTGACCCTCGAAATTGAGGAGGATGCGGTGGCGAAGCGACGGGACCGCGACCGCGTTGATGTCGTCGATGGCGACGTTGGCGCGGCCGGAGAGCGCGGCGCGGACCTTGGCGGCGCGCACCAGCGCCTGCGCACCGCGCGGGCTCGCGCCGAAGCGCACGAACTGCTTGGCGATGTCCGGGGCGTTCTGGGCTTCGGGGTGCGTGGCGAGCACCAGCGCCGCGGCGTGGTCGCGCACGTGCGGCGCGATCGGCAGCGCGCGGGCGAACGCCCGCATCGCCATCACCTCGGACGCGCCCATGACCTTGGAGACCTCGGCGACGGACGCGCCGGTGGTCCGGTCCACGATGGCGGCCAGGTCGGCCAGCGTCGGCGAGCCGACCTGCAGTTTGAACTGGAAGCGGTCCAGCTGCGCCTCGGGCAGCGGGTAGGTCCCCTCCATCTCGATCGGGTTCTGGGTCGCCAGCACGAAGAACGGCTCTTCCAGGCGGTGCATCGTCCCGCCGACGGTGACGCTGTGCTCCTGCATCGCCTCCAGCATCGCGCTCTGGGTCTTGGGGGTGGCGCGGTTGATCTCGTCGGCGAGCACGATGTGCGCGAAGATCGGGCCGGGCTGGAACTGGAACGCGCGCCGCCCGTGGTCGTCCTCCACCAGGATGGTGGTGCCGGAGATGTCGGCGGGCATCAGGTCCGGGGTGAACTGCACGCGCGAGAAGCTCAGGTCCATCACCTGCGCCAGGGTCCGCACCAGCAGGGTCTTGCCGAGGCCGGGAACGCCCTCGAGGAGGACGTGCCCGCCGGAGAACAGGCAGGTGAGCACGCCGTCCACGATCTCCTGCTGCCCCACGATGACGCGGCCCATCTCCTGCCGGACGCGCGCGAACCACTGCTGGAACGCCTGGGCCTGCGCCTCGACCTCCGCGGGCGTCAGCGTTGCCGCCGCTCCCGCCGCCGCCGCGAGGGCCTGCCGCCCCTGCGCCTGGCCGTTGCCCGCCGTCATCTCGCCGTCGCTCTGCGTCACGCCTTCTCCTTGGTACGATCGCCGTTGTGGTGGCCGACGCCGCTCCGGGCGACGGCGAACTTCAGAAACGCCTCGATGTAGCCGCGCAGGTCGGTGTCGCGCGTGCGCTTCTCCCAGCGGTTGTCGTGGCTCAGAACCACGATGGGGGCGTCCTTGGCCTGGCCGTTCTCCACCACGAACGCCATCGGATCGCCGTTGGTCTCGCTGGCGAAGAACAGGTAGGGGTACGTCTTGTCCTTGCCGTGGATGGGGTCGTTCACCCGCAACTCCAGGTTCTGGGAGATCATCTCGTCGGTGGACCAGACGACCGACTTCACCTCATCGCCCTCGCCCGGCAGGCTCAGCCTCACCGCCAACCCGTCCGACTCTCGCAGCAGTGCCCGCAGCGACGCGGGCATCTTCGCCTCCAGCGTCCCCTCGACCCACTCGATCTCCGAGTCGGACGCCGGTCCGGTGAGGACTCCGTTCTGCGTATAGCTCTGGATCAACTCGCGCCACATAGCCATCCCACCTCCGTGTTCTGCTTCTGCCGTAGAAAACCACGCGTCGATGTGTCGGTAGCGGATCAAACGCGGCGCAGGCCCGCCAACCCCTGCCCCGCTCGCTCGCTCGCACTATGCAGCCAATACCATCACTTACGTTACCCGGTCGCCCCCCGTGTTCCTGCGGGGAGGGCGCGCCCTACTTTGCGCGGATCTCATAGAGTGGGGTGGGGAGTTTCTCGCTGGTGGCGAGGAGCGCCTTTCCGTCCGCGCGGTAGCAGATCGCTTCGCCCTGCTGGGTGAAGGGAGCCGGGACCAGCGCGGGGGTCGTGCCCCATATCGCGTCGAAGTCCCGGACGCCGTCGGGCAGCCGCCACTCGTAGGCCGCGAAGTAGGTCCGCAGGATCACCCGCCGCCCGTCCGGGGCGATGTCGCCCCCGGTGACCAGGTTCGGGAAGGGGTGCGTCTCGTTCGCGAAGGTCAGCGTGCCCACCTTCTCCAGCGTATACTGCGCGAAGTGGTTGCCCGTCTCCTTCGGGAACCGGTACACACCGGACGTGCCGCTCTCGTCCTTCGTGACAAGGTAAATGACGCCCGTCTTGGGGTGGACCAGCAGCGCCTCGGCGTTGTGGAAGCCGTCCGGGTAGCGGTACATCAGGCGTACCGTCGGCTCGGACGTCAGGAGCGGATTCGACTTGGTACCCACCCGCCCGCCGTTCGCCGAAAGCCGCGGTTCGGGGATGCGGTAGACGCACGTGTCGGTGCGGTTCTTATAGTAGTCGCCGATGTCGCCGATGTAGAGGAAGTTGCCCTTGCCCTCCGGGCCGGGACCCCACGCAATGTCCTCCCAGTCCACGGCGGCGGCGGAGCGCACCAGGTAGACGCCCGCGGCCCGCCCGCGCCGGTCGATCCCGTACAGGTACGCGCCGTCGCCGGAGTCGTTGTGCGTCCAGAGGACGCCCGGGTTCAGCCGCGACGCCGCGACGCCCGACGACTCGCCGACGATGGTTGCCTCCAGGTTGACCAGGAGCTTGCCCTGCTGGTACGCGCCCGCCGGGGGGACCGCGTCCGGGGCGGCTGCCGCGGGTTTGGCGGCGGGGCGCTCCCGCACCGTGACGGGCGACGCCGCGCCGCGCGGCTTTGGCTTCTCACCGGCGGGGGGCGCAGCCTGTGGCTTTTTCGGCGCCTGTTTTTGCTGCGCCAACGCGGTGACGCCGGTCAGGGCGATGAGAGCCGCCACGGCGGCGGAGAGGGGAAGGGACGACCTCATAATCGTGTGTCAGCGACCTCCAGAACCGTTGGTACCGCCGGACGACGGCTTCTTCGCCGCCGCCGGGGGTCGGAGCGAGTCGAAGTAGTCTCGCACCCGGCGCTTCTCGCTGGCGGGGATGTCCTCGCGGTTCATCGCGCTTTCCGCGGCGGGCGCGTAGCGCTCGTAGACTTCGTAGTAGGGGGTCGAGGCGTCCACCTTGTCCGGCGCGCCGCGGAAGTAGGAGACGCTCTCCTTGCCCTTGTCGCCGCGCTTGCCCTGGACCCGGGTGTTGGGCGTCTTGCCGTCCGGCGCGAAGACGCGCCCGAACTTCTCGTCGCGGGCCTTGTTCACGCGCCAGTTGCCGTCGTACATGCCGCTTTTGGCGCCCTCGGGGTCGGCGTACTTGCCGCCCTGCGTGGTCTTCTTCGGGTTGGTGCCGACGGCCTGGTGTCCGGAGCCGATGCCGTTCGCGCCGTCCTGCCCGTCGCCCTCGCCGACGCCCGCCTGCCCCTCGCCCTGTCCCCGACCCCGGCTCTTGCCCTTGCCCTTCGCGTTGCCGTCCTCGTCGAAGGCGTCGCCCTCGCCCTGGCCTTCGCCCTGGTCGCCCGGCGTCTCCCCGGGGCTAGCCTCGGCCGGGTCCCCGTTCATCAGGGCGTCCGCGCTCTGGCGCAGGGCTTCGGCGTCCTGCTCCTGCCGCGCGCCCTCCTGCGCCCGGCGCGCCGCCTCGCGAAGCTGCTCGGACGCCTCCGCCATCTTCCCATCGCGCATCTGCTCGGCGGCGCGCTCCAGCGGCTCGGACGCCTTGGAGAGGCTGGTCTTCTCCAGCGCCTTCGCCATCGCCTCCATCTGCTTCGCCAGCCGCTCGCGCCCGGCGGCGTCCTTCGGCTCGCCCCGGGCCACCTGGTCGGCCAGCTTCGAAAGCTGCTCCGCGAGGCTCGGCGCGTCGTTCTGCGCCAGCGCCTCCTGCGACTTCTTCACCGCATGGTCCGTCTGAGCGTTCGCCTTGCCGCTCTGCGCGTTCTTGACGCCGTTCTGTCCGTCCGCGGGCGGCATCTTCAAGCCGTCCTTCGGGTCGGCCTGCTGCTCGCCGGAGTCGGATTTGGGCAGGGCATTCGCGGAGGCCAGCGCCTTCTCCAGGTCGCGTCCCGCGGCGGGAAGGCTTCGCGGCGACGACTGCGCGGCGGCGGCCTGCTGCGCGGCCTTCATCTCCTCGGTCAGCTTGGCGAGCTTCATCATCGCCTTCTGGCGCGGGATCTTGCCCCGCTGCATCTCCTTGCCCAGCTCCTCGATCTTCTTCGCCGCCGCCTTCGCGCCGTCCAGCTTCTTCGCGTCCGCCTGCTTCCCCAGCTCCCGGGCGATGCGCACCAGGCGCTCGCCCTCGCGCTGGGTCGCCGCCTTCTGCGCCTTGTGCGCCGCGCTCTGGAAGGCGGGCAGCGTGGGAAGCAGCCAGGCGAGGAAGACGGCCAGGGTGAGGCCGATCGCGATGTAGGCGTGCTTCGGCAGGGGCGTCAACGGGACGGCCCGCGCAACGGCGGCAAGGTCGGCGGCGGCGTGCGTCTCGGCGTCCTCGCGCTGCCGGAGTGTAAACGGGTCGTCGGTGACGCCGCCGAGGGCGACCGAGGTGGAAAGCCGCTCCTTCAGGTCGAGGCGGTCGTCCAGGAGGCGGGCAACCGCGAGCGTATCGACGCGCTTCGACGCGCCGAAGAGGCCGCCGAGGATCGCGCCCGAGAGAGGCGGCAGGAGAAAAAAGAGGTCCTCGCCCGGCAGGGCGTTCGCGGCAAGGAGGTCAGCGCGGAGCAGCCCCACGAGGAGGCCGCTGACGGCGGAACCCGCGAGGAGGCCGGTCGCGCCGTGGTACAGCGTGAGGCGGAGGCGGACCCGCCGCGCCGCCCGCGCGATCATCCGTGCGAGCGCCGGGGAGGGCGCTGCTGATTTCGTGGCCACGTTACCTCCGCCTCCTCCGTGCGTCGATCCCGACGCGGGGCGTCGCGTCCGCGCGTACTCTCGATTATACACGCGCGCCTCCGGGCTGTCGATTTTTCCACCCGGGCGCGCCCGGTGCCCGCCCGCGCGGCTTCGCCGGGTACACTCTCCCCGGTACACGTCCGTCGTTGCCGGGCGGGCGCGCGTACGGCGTCGGGCGCGCTGCCGCCGGGGGTGCAAGCGAACATGAAGGTCTTTTTTCTGGGCACCGGGTCCGCGGAAGGGCTTCCGGCCCTGTTCTGCGGCTGCGCCATCTGCCGGGAGGCGCACCGGCGCGGCGGCAGGGAGCGGCGTACCCGCTCGTCCGTCCTGATCGACGACACGGTCAAGATCGACCTGTCCCCCGACACGCTCGCGAACGCCCACGCCTACCCGCAGATACGGCTCTGGGAGCTGCGCCATCTCCTGTTCACGCACTCGCACGACGACCACTTCGCGGCTCGCGAGCTCCAGTACCTGTCGCCGAACTTCGCCCCGCTGCGCCGGGACCCGCTGCAGGTCTGGGGCAGCGCCGACCTGATCGCGAAGCTGCTGCCCGAGACGGACGGGTTCTTCGAGCCCGCCCCGCTGGAGTTCCGACCCGTCGTGCCGTTCGAGGAATACGCGGTCGGGCACCTGGCGGTGACGCCGGTCACGGCGCACCACAAGCCGGACGAACTGTGCCTGAACTACCTCCTGCGCGACCCGGCCGGGCGTGCGCTGCTGTACGCCACGGACACCGGCTGGTACGACCCGCCGACCTGGGAGTTCCTGGCGGGAGTGCCGCTCCACGGGGTAGTCGTGGAGTGCGGGAAGGGGGAATCGGCGAACGGCTACGACGGGCACCTGAACCTGGACGACGCCGTCCGTTTCCGCCAGCGTCTGCTCGCGGGTGGCGGCCTGGCTCCCGCCGCGCCGTTCTTCCTGACGCACCTGTGTCATACCGGCCTGCTGCTCCACGAGGAGCTTTCGGAGCGGTGCGCGCCTCACGGCATACGCGTCGCCTTCGACGGCATGAGCCTCGATCTGTAAGCCGGTAAGAATGGCGGGTTCGGCGCGGCGGGAGCGCCCGCCGGGAGGCGCTCCCGCCGGGGTTTCGCCTTGACAGTCGTCTGCCCCCTCTATATACTGAGGGTGTTTTAAGTGCGTGCTTATGTAGCCGAAGTTGGTTTTTTCTCGATTCTCGTGTCTCTGTTTTTCCCTGCTCCAACCCCCGATAACGTTCAGTAGCAGGTACAGATTGGGAGGGCAAAGCGTGTCGTCGCCGCAGCAGAGGGGTGAGCGTGTCCAGGGGGATAGCGCCGCCACGTCCCCGATTTCCTCGGTCTCTTCTATGTCCGGTCAGCGCATCGTTATCGTCGGTGGCAGGCGCCTCGAAGGGGTCATCCCGATCAGCGGTTCGAAGAACGCGGCCGTCGCCCTCATGGCCGGCGCGATCCTCGCCGCCGAGGGCAAGACCACGCTGCGCAACGTCCCGCGCATCAGCGACATCCAGACGCTGGCGGACGTGCTGCGGCATCTCGGCGTTACCGTCTCGTTCTCGGACGACCACCGCACGGCCACTATTGACGCGACCCGACTGGTCACGCACGAAGCCCCGGCAGAGCTCGTCGCGCGCATGCGCGCCTCGTTCTGGGTGCTCGGCCCGGTGCTGGCCCGCCTGAAGCGCGCTCGCATCCCTCAGCCGGGCGGGTGCAACATCGGCGCGCGCGCCATCGACCTCCACATCAAGGGCGTCGAGGCTCTGGGCGCGAAGGTCGAGGTCGGATACGGCGCGGTGACCGCCGAGGCGCCCGGGGGGCTGAAGGGCACTTCGATCTACCTGGACCTGCCGTCCGTCGGCGCGACGATGAACATCATGATGGCCGCGGCGCTCGCCGAAGGTACGACCATCATCGAAAACGCCGCGCAGGAGCCGGACGTCGAGGATCTGGGCAACCTCCTGCTCGCGATGGGGGCGAATATCTCCGGCCACGGCACGGGCATGATCACGATCGAGGGCGTGTCTTCCCTGCACGGCGCGGATTACTCCGTGATGCCGGACCGCATCGAGGCCGGCACCTACGCCTGCATGGCCGCCATCACGGGCGGGGACGTCCTGCTGCAGGGCGCGAATGCGGCCCACCTGCGACCCGTTCTCATGAAGATGGCGGAAGCGGGAATTCGCACGGAGGAGCCGGAGGGCGGGGTGCGCATCCTCGGCGCGCAGACGCGGCTCAGGGCGACGCGCGTTATCGCGTCTCCCCATCCCGGGTTTCCCACCGACGTCCAGCAGCCCTTCACGGCGGTGCTGAGCCTGGCCGAGGGTACCAGCGTCATCACGGACACGGTCTACGAGTCCCGATTCCGCTACCTGACGGAGATGGCGAAGATGGGGGCTAAGGTCGACGTGGAGGGGCGGACCGCCGTCATCACCGGTGTCGACCGCCTGACCGGATCGGACGTCGAGGCGACCGACCTGCGCGCCGGCGCGGCGCTCATCGTCGCGGCGCTCGCGGCGGAGGGGCGGTCTCGCGTGTTCCACACCGAGCACGTGGAGCGCGGTTACGAGGGGATCGTGGAGAAGCTCAGCGCCCTCGGCGCTACGATCTGGCGGGAAGACGAGAACGGCCGACGCGTCGGCGGAGAGGCCCTCTCACTTTGCGCCTGAACTTCAGCCTGGTCCCGGAACTGGGCATCGACCTCGGCACCGCGAACATCCTCGTCTTCCGGCGCAGCCAGGGGATCGTCCTGCGCGAGCCCTCGGTGGTCGCCATCGACCGCAACTCCAAGAAGGTCAAGGCCGTCGGGGAAGAGGCGCGCCTGATGCTCGGGCGCACCCCCGGCAACATCGTCGCCATCCGCCCGATGAGCGACGGCGTCATCGCCGACTACACGACCACGGAGAAGATGCTCTCGTACATGATCGCCAAGGTCTGCGGTCGCCGGAGGGCCTTCAAGCCGCGCGTCCTGATCTGCGTCCCCTCGGGCGTCACCAGCGTGGAGAAGCGCGCCGTCTGGCAGGCGGCCATCTCCGCGGGAGCGGGCGAGGCGGCCACCATCGAGGAGACGATGGCCGCGGCCATCGGCGCGGGCCTCCCGATCAGCACGCCGGGCGGCAACATGGTCGTGGACATCGGCGGCGGCACCACCGACATCGCGGTCATCTCGCTCGGGGGCATCGTCGTCTCCCGGTCGCTGCGCATCGGCGGCAACAAGATGGACGAGGTCATCATCCGCCACATCCGCAACAACTACAACCTGATGATCGGCGAGCGCACCGCGGAAGAGATCAAGATACGCATCGGCTCCGCCTTCCCCATGGAGCCGGAGGCGTCCATGGAGGTGCGCGGGCGCGACCTCATGCAGGGACTGCCCAAGACCATCGAAGTCTCCAGCGACGAGATCCGCGAGGCGCTCGCCGAACCGATCACGCAGGCGGTCGAGAAGGTCAAGAGCGTGCTGGAGCAGACGCCGCCGGAACTTTCCTCCGACATCATCGAGCGGGGAATCACGCTCACCGGGGGCGGCGCGCTGCTGCGAGGCTTCGACAAACTGCTGGCGCTGGCGACCAACATCCCGGTGCGCGTCGCCGACGACCCGCTCTCATGCGTCGCCATCGGCACGGGGCGCGCCCTGGAGGAGTTCGACGCCATCCGCGAGAGCGACAACCTGTCCGCGCAGTACGCGTAAGGTTGACGCGGCGCGCGCACGCCGCGTCAACCGTCGGCATTTCACCCACCGGGTTAATAACCGTACCGAGAGGCAGCTAACCATGAGTCCATTCCCGCGTAATTTCGCATTGCTGGGCGTCGCCGTCGCCGCTGCGGCTGTCACCGTCGCGGCGCCCCGCGCGGCGCAGGCGCAGGCGGGCGGCTTCCCGGACGTCCCTCAGGCCCACTGGGCCGCGCAGAGCGTTACCAGGCTTTCCGGCGCGGGGATCGTCAAGGGATACCCGGGCGGGCCGCTCGCCGTCGCTCAGGCCAAGCCTGCCGCCAAACCCGGCGCGAAGAAGCCCGCCTACGACGGTAACAAGCCGGTGACTCGCTACGAGCTCGCGGTCACCCTCTACCGGTTCGTGGTCTACATCGAGCGCGCCGACCGGCAGCAGAAGTCCAACACGGGCGCGTGGCTCCAGGGCGACCCGAAGAGCGGCGCGGACGCCGTGAAGCGGCTCATCGCCGCGGGGTACCTGCCCAAGGACACGCCGCTGGCGGCCGAGGGAAGCAAGATCGTGACCGCGAACCAGCTCGCCGACGCGATGGCGTCCGTGGTCGCCCGTTCCCTCGAAAAGACGACCCCCATCTCGAAGGGGTCCCGCAAGGACATCGAGCGGCCCGACGTCGGCGCGTAGTCCCGCCCGGCGACCCCATTCCATGCTCTCACGGGCCGCGCCGCCGTTTGCCGGGCGGCGCGGCCCGTGTTACACTACGGACGCCTTTTCGCCGGATCGCCGACCGATTTTGCGGCTAATCTTTCGGTTCGGCACGGCGACGAAAGGAGAAAGGCCTGGGTCCCGTCCGGCTGCGGACGCGGCCGCGGGACGGAAGCGGGACGGAATACGAACATGATCATCGTGCTGGCACCCGGGGCGACCGAGCGGAACCGGGAAGACATTATCGAGAACCTGAAGGCGCGCGGCTACGGCGTCCACGTCTCCGTGGGCGTCGAGAAGAGCATCATCGGCATCATCGGCCTGGGCGTCGAGGAGAAGACCGAGATCCAGGACCAGTTCGAGGCGCTCCCCTTCGTGGAGAAGTGCCTGCCGGTCTCCGCGCCCTACAAACTCGTGGGCAAGGCCTTCCGCCCCGAGGGCACGACGATCAACGTCCGGGGCGTGGTCATCGGCGGCGAAACCGGGGTGGTCATGGCCGGACCCTGCACCGTCGAGGACGAGGAGATGATCGTCGAGACGGCGCGACTGGTCAAGGCCGCGGGCGCGCACATTCTGCGCGGCGGCGCGTACAAGCCGTCCACCTCGCCGTACTCCTTTCACGGCCACGGCGTCGCCGGTCTGAAGATGCTGGCGAACGCGCGCCAGGAGACGGGGCTGCCGATCATCACCGAGGTGATGGACGTGCGCGACGTCGAGACCGTCTGCGAGTACGCGGACATCCTCCAGATCGGCACGCGCAACGCCCAGAACTACAACCTGCTCCGCGAGGTCGGCAACGTCAAGACGCCGGTCATGCTCAAGCGCGGCATGTCGAGCCGGATCGAGGAGTGGCTCCAGGCCGCCGAGTACATCGCCAGCCAGGGCAACTACAACATCATGCTCTGCGAGCGCGGCGTCCGCACCTTCGAGACGTACACTCGCAACACGTTCGACATCAACGCCATCCCCGCGATCAAGGAGCTTTCGCACCTGCCGATCATCGCCGACCCGTCGCACGGCACCGGCAAGGCGTCGCTCGTCCCCGACGTCACCCTCGCCGCCTTCGCGGCGGGCGCGGACGGCGCGATCATCGAGGTCCACCCGAACCCGGCCAAGGCGATGAAGGACGGGGCGCAGTCGCTCACCCCGGCGGTCTTCGAGGAGCTGATGGGCAAGCTCCGCCGCCTCGCGCCGATCGTCGGGCGGCAGGTGTGATGAGCGGTCCGGCCGAAGCCCCCACCTCCGGCGCGGAGGTGGGGGCTTTGCCGTCTGTGGCCATCGTCGGCGTCGGCCTGATCGGCGGCTCGCTCGGTCTGGCGCTCCGGGAGCGGGGTGCCGCCCGCCGGGTGGTGGCGATCGACCGCGACGCGGAGACGCGCCGGATCGCGCTGGCGCGGGGCGCGGCGGACGCGGCGACCGACGACCTGGCCGGGGGGATTGCCGGGGCAGAGTTGGTCGTGCTGGCGACCCCGGTCGGGGTGACCCTGGGGTTGCTGCCGCGCGTGGCCGCAGAACTCGCGGCGCGCCCGAACGTGATCGTGACGGACGTCGGCTCGGTCAAGGGGGCGGTGGCGCGCGCCGGGGCGTCCGCCTTCCCGCAGGGCGGCTTCGTCGCGGGGCACCCGATGGCGGGGTCCGAGCGTTCGGGAGTCGCGGCTGCCGCGCCCGATCTCTTCGCGGGCGCGACCTGGGCGCTGACCCCCACGGAGACGACCTCCCCGGGGGACGTGGCGCGCGTCGCCGGACTGGCCCGGGCCGTAGGCGCGCTGCCCCTCCTCCTGGACCCGGAGGCGCACGACGCCGCCGTCGCGGTGACCTCCCACTTGCCGCACGTCCTCGCCTACGCACTGGGCGCGGTGGCGGACGAGGCGGCGCGCGCCAACCCGCGCCTCTTCGACCTGGCCGCCGGGTCGTTCGCCTCGGCCACGCGGGTGGCGGCAAGCCCGCCGGAGATGTGGCAGGGCATCGCCTCGCAGAACCGCGCGGCGCTCGCGCGGGCCCTGCGCGCGTACGTCGCGGAGTTGGAGGCGGTACGCGTCGCTCTCGAGAGCGGCGACGACGGCGCGCTCGGGGCGCGGTTCGCCGCCGGACACGACGCCGCCCTCCGCGCTCGTGCCGCCCGAAGTCCGGCAGATTAGCCGGGGCGGGACGGATAACGCGCGGCACTCCCCGCCGCGTATCTCGCAGACGAAGCGAAAACGGATAGCGGCAGGAGGAGTAGCGGGAACGCGTTCTCGGTGACCTCCTCGTCCTTCCCCGCGCGCTAACAGACCCTTCCCCGGCGGGCAGACCGGACGATCTGCTGATCACGTTCCGCCGCTCCGGCGGCAAGGCCGCGCGCTCCGGGGCTTCCGCATTCGCCTCGCGGAGTAGGCGAGAAGAACCGGCTCTAAACCGTGCAAACCGTTGTATAACAGAAGTGGCGGGCGCTCGTATTTACCGCAGGACGAGCGGGCGCGCCTCCCCGCACGAAGAAGGTGATCCGGCTCCATGGCAGTACGCGACGTATTCATCAGTCATTCCTCGAAAGACAGATCCGTAGCCGACGCGGTATGCGCCGCGCTGGAACAGCGCGGCTATGGCTGCTGGATCGCGCCCCGCGATATCTCGCCGGGGATGGATTGGAGCCAGGCGATCGTCGAGGGCATACACCAGTGCGCGCTCACCGTGCTCATCTTCTCGTCCCACGCGAACGAATCGGTAGCGGTGACGCGCGAGGTGCAGCGCACCTTCGAGGGCGGGGCTCTGGTGTTGCCGTTTCGCATCGAGGACGTCGTACCGACGGGCGCGCTCGAGTACTACCTCAGCTCCGTCCAGTGGCTCGACGCGCTGGGCGCTTCGTACCCGCAGGGCCTGGAGCATCTGATCCAGTCGGTCGGCTACCTGATCGATAGGCGTCACGAGGCCGGGCGCAAAGGCGGGACCTCTTCCGCCACTGCCTCCGCCGCTGGCGCGCACGGCACGGCGGCGCACGGCACGGCCGCGAACGGAGCCGCCGCCACCGCGGTTGCTGCCCCCCCCGCGGCTCCCGCCGAGGCATCGCCGCGTTCCGTAACGCAGCACAACCTGCCGCAGATGCTCACTTCGTTCATCGGGCGCGAGCAGGAGGTCGAAAGGGTCCGGGAACTTCTTGCCGGCGCGCGACTGGTGACCCTGACGGGGCCGGGCGGCACCGGGAAGACGCGGCTGGCGGTCGAGGTGGCGACGCGCCTTTCCGAGCAGGGCGTCTACCCGAACGGCGTGTGGATGGCGGAGCTCGCCCCGCTGTCGGACGGCTCGCGGATCGCGCAGACCGTCGCCGCGGCGGTCGGTGCGCGGGGCGACGGCGTCGCTTCCTGGGAGGAGGCGCTGAAGCAGCACATCGGCATGGGCGAGGCGCTCCTGGTCCTCGACAACTGCGAGCACGTCGTGGAGGAGTGCGCCCGCTTCGTAGCCGGACTGCTGCGCGCCTGCCCGAACCTGTGCATTCTCGCGACCAGCCAGCATCTGCTGCACGTACCCGGCGAGCGGCGCTTCCTCGTGCCGCCGCTGGGACATCCCGACCCGGACCGGCCGCTGCCGCTGCCCGAACTCCGCCAGTACGAATCGATCCGTCTCTTCGTGGACCGCGCCAGCACGGTCGCCCCGAGTTTCGCGCTGGACGAGAACACGGCGCGCTCGGTCGCGCAGATCTGCTATCGTCTTGACGGCATCCCGCTGGCGATCGAGTTCGCGGCGGCCCGCGTCCGCGCCATGCGCGTGGACGTTATTTCGGACCGCCTCGACGACCGATTCCGGCTTTTGCGCGGCGAGAGCGCTCTCGTGCCCACGCGCCAGAAGACGCTCCAGGCCGCGATAGAGTGGAGCCACACCCTGCTCTCCGAGCAGGAGCAGACGCTCCTGCGCCGCCTGTCTATCTTCGCCGGTGGATGTACGCTCGAAGCCGCCGAGGCCGTCTGTGGCGGCGGGTGCGTCGAGGACTGGGAGGTCTTCGACGTCCTGGCCTGGCTCGTGGACAAGAGCCTGGTCCGGTTCGAGGACGCCGAAGACCAGATGGGGCGCTACCGGCTTCTGGAGAGCGTGCGTCAGTTCGCGGGCGAGCGCCTGCGCGAGATCGGCGAGTGGGAGGGGTGCGCCGAGCGGCACCGGGACTTCTACCTTCAGTACGCCCGGGGGAACTCGCGGGACGGCTGCAAGGAACAGGTCCTGACGATGCGCCGGACGGAGCAGGAGATCGAGAACCTCCGGGCTGCGATCCGCTACTGCCGCGAAACCCGCGACATCGACGGCGAACTCGGCTTCGTCGGGGCGTTGCACTGGTTCTGGTGCGCGAAGGGGTACATAGACGAACTGCGGGCGAATATCCGGAGCGTGCTCTCGCAGGAGGAGCGCCTGGACCACCCGGAGAAGCGCGTCACCATCTACCGCAGTGCGGTCCACATGTCGCAGTACCTGTGCGACTTCCAGGCGGCCGTCTCTTACGCGCGCGTCATCCTCGAGATTCAGAAAGAGGTAGGCGACGCGACCCAGGTCGGCGAGGCGCAGATGTTCGTCGGGCAGATGTTGTGGGGGGCGGGCGACTACCGGGAAGCGGAGTCGTATTACGAGGAGGCGCGGGACACGTTCGCCAGCCTGGGGGATCGGGGGCGCAGGGCCTACACGCTCCAGTGGCTCGGCGCGATAGCCTCCTGTCGGGGCGATAACCTCCGGGCGCGGGCGCTGCTGGAGGAGAGCCTCGCGGTGATGCGCGAACATAACGCGCGCTGGACGGAGGCGTGGCTCCTCCTGCCCCTGGCGACCGCCTGCAGCCGCCTCGGCGATCACGACTACGCCCGGAAGTGCATCGCCGACGCCTGCGCCTTCTTCGCCGCCGTCGGCGACCGCCCCGGCCAGGTCTTCGGCATAGAGCGGTATGCGGGGGTCGCCACCGCCACCGGGCAGGCGACCCTGGCCGCCCGGCTTTACGGCGCTGCCGAAGCCGCGCGCGAGGCGCTCGACTCTCCGCTGCCGCCGGGGGACGAGAAGAGCTTCTACGCGGAGGAAGTAGCTGCCGCCCGCGAAGCGCTCGGCGCCGAGCGATTCGCGGCAGCGTGGCAGGAGGGGCGAGGGCTCACGGTCGAGGAGGCGCTGGCGCTCCTGCCGCAGGCAGGAGCGCGCCCGGATATCGGGACCTGAGCGACCTTCGCGGCGCGCCGCCTACCCGACTCCGGGCAGTCGGGGCGGCGTCGGCAACGCGGGCAGCCGCAGCGGAGGGGCGGGGCGGGAAGCCTTCCGCACGTGCGCCGCTGCCGTCGGCTTCGCCCCGGATACCTGCTGCTTCGTCTCGCCGGGCCTTGCGACGAGCGCCGCCAGCCCGAGGAGCCCGATGACGCCGAGGCGGATGTAGGCCGCCGCGAGCCGCCGCGCCAACCGCCTGCTGGCGATCTCCCCCGTATTCGTCGGATTCATGGTTTGTGTTCTCCCTGTCTCTCAAATCTGATGACCGCCCGCCGTTCCTGCGGCGGGCCGGTTCGTTTCTGTTGACGCTATGCTACAACTCTCCCGTGAACAGATCGTGAAAGCGGGCGGCTGCGAAAAAAAAGTTCGCGCGCTCGCCCGGGAGGGACCGCCGCGCCAGGCCGCGAAGAAGCCCCTGTGAGCCAGCACAGGCGCAACATTTCGAGCGGGGGGCCGTGGGAGGACGCCGTCGGCTACTCCCGCGCCGTGCGGGTCGGCAGTGTCGTACACGTCGCCGGGAGTACGGCGGCAATGCCGGATGGGAGCATCGCGGGCGAGGGCGACGCCTACGCGCAGGCGGTGCAGGCTCTGACGGTCGTCCGGCAGGCGCTGGAGGCGGCGGGGGCTTCCCTCGCGGACGTGGTCCGCACCCGAATGTACGTCGTGGACATCGCCCGCGACGGCGACTCGGTCGGGCGCGCCCACGGCGAGTTCTTCCGCGCCGTCAAGCCCGCCGCGACGATGGTCCAGGTGGCCGCCCTCATCGACCCCCGCATGCTTGTCGAGATCGAAGCCGAGGCCATTCTCGGGCCATGAGCAAGCGCCGTCCCCATCCCGACGACGAACTGATGGGGGAACTGTTCGCCATCGCCGAGGCGCTGTACCGCCCGGGACCGGAGCGGGATGCGGCGGCGGCGCGGTTCGGGGAACTGTATGGCGAATACGGCACCCCGGGCCGGTTCGATCTGCTGTCGCCGGATACCGCGATGTACCTCCTGCACGTGGCCTATCGCATCGCCATGGCGAATGGCAAGCCGGATCAGGCGCGCGACCTCGCGCGACGCTTCTTCTCGCATCCGGGGGCGGAACAGGCGGACCCGCACGACGCCGCGTGGATGCGCTTTTGCTGGGCGACCGCAAACTACAATCTTGGCCAGGACGACGAAGCCCTGGAGGTGATGCGTCCCGTACTGGAGCGGGGGCGGCTTCCTTACCAGCGTGTCTTCCTGTACATGGCGCGTGGATTCCTGATGGAGTACACCTACTCTCACGTTTAGAGTCCGGACAGGGTCGTGCC
>DATLHN010000233.1:0-14554 GCA_035539875.1 Armatimonadaceae bacterium | reverse complement strand
GATCGCGGCGTACCACAGGAACGACACCCCGCTCGACGCGGCGGCCAGGCAGGCCAGCGTCCCCGCCGCCATCCCGACCAGCGCCGCCGTGCCGCCCACGCGGCGCGTGAGCGACAATGCGCCCAGGAAGAAGACCCCGAGTAGCGGGCCGCCGAGCAGCCCGAAAATGCGGTTGGGAGCCTCGACCAGCGTCCCGAGCAGTCCGGCGAAGCAGCCGAGCACCGTAACGAGCAGTCCGAACCCGGTCGTGAGCAGTCGCGCCTGCCGCACCTGCGCGGCGGCCAGCGCCGGGTCCTCCCGCGCGGCGTCCCCCGCCGCCTCCGCGGTCGTCTCGCCGGCCTCGTGGTGCGCCAGCCGCGTCCTGCCGAAGTCGACCATGACGATGCCGGTGAGCGAGTTGATGCCCGCCGAGACGGTGGACATGGTCGCGGCGAAGATGGCGGCCATGAGCAGTCCGGGCAGCGGGGCGGGGAGCGTGGAGACCACGAAGTACGGCAGCAGCGCGTCCTTAGACGTCAGTTCCGGCAGCCGGTCCGGGAACGCCCGGTAGTAGCCCGCCAGCATGGTGCCGGTCAGGTAGAACAGCGACACCATCGGGACCGTCACCCAGAGCTTGAACCACAGGGCGCGCGTCGCCTCCGGCAGAGACTTCGCCGTCAGGTACCGCTGCACCGCGACCTGGTCTGTCACCATCTGCACGAGGTTGTTCGCCACCCCGCCGAGCAGCGCGGCCCAGAACGTCACCCGGACCATAGGGCTCAGGGAGAAGTCGAGGACGCGCGTCTTGCCCGCCTCCTCGGCGAGCTGCCACGCCCCGGCGAAGCCGCCGGGTGTCAGCATACCCGCCGCGGCGATGACCACGACGACCCCGAGGAGCAGGACCACGAACTGGAGCGTGTCGGTCCAGAGCACCGCCTTCATGCCGCCCAGCGACGTGTACAGCGTGGTGGACAGGCCGCAGATAAGCACCGAGACCCAGACCGCCCACCCGGTCGCCGCCGAGATGACCAGCGCCGGGGCGTAGACCGCGATCGCCAGCCATATGGTCGCCCGCGCGATGAAGAGCGCGGAAGCCAGGACGCGCAGCCGCCGGTCGAAGCGCTTCTCCAGGTACTCGTTCACCGAGACCAGCCCCATCCTGTAGAAGAGCGGCAGGAAGAGCGTCGCCGTGAGCGGCGTCGCGATCAGGAACGAGGCCAGGACCCAGATGATGCGCAGGTCGTTGTGAAAAGTTTCCGCCGGAATCCCGAGGTAGGAGATGCCGGAGAAGAAGGCGGCGATCACCGAGATGGCGACGACCACGTAGTTCATGTCCTGGTCGGCCAGCAGGTAGCTCCGCAGGCTCTTCTGCTGGCGCGTGAACCAGACGCCCACCCCCACGGAGAGCAGCATGTAGACGCCGAAGACCACGATGTCCGAGGGGGTCAGGCCCTTCATGCGCTATGCCCTCTCCGACGCCCGGGCGGCATCCGCCGCGGCCGGTTCGCCGCGCAGAAAGGCGAGGACCGCGCGCGTCTCCGGGTCGGCCAGGAACGCTTCCGCCGTGGCGGCGTCCCAGTGCGCGTGCGGGCGCGGCTTGAACCGGCCCGGCACCCCGAGCGCGTGGAGGAGTTCGGTGAACGGGTTCCAGACGCCGTGCCGGTGCAGAAGCGCCAGCGTCCGATTGAGCCCCTGCTGGAGCGCCGCGGCCCCGGCGGCATCCCCCCGCTCGACCGCCCTGCCCAGTTCGACCACGCGCGCCGGGCACAGCGTGAAGACCCCGTCGAGGTGCTCCAGGAAGCCCGAGCGCAGGAAGACGTCCAGCACCGTCGGCGCGGCCAGGATCACCCGGAACCGCTCGTCGGCCAAGTCGCGCAGTTGCCGGGCGTACCCGGGCTCGTCCGAACACTTGATCCCGGCGATGTTCGGGTGACGCGCCAGCGCCAACGCCGTGTCCCGCTCGATCTTGGTGCGCGTCATCTGCGGCAGGTCGTACAGGAAGAGCGGCGCGCGCGACAGGTCGGCGAGCGCGCGGAAGTAGTCCAGTAGCTCGGCCTGCGAGAAGGGCATGAGGTAGGGCGCGAGGATCACCACCCCGTCGAGAGGGAACCGGTTCAGGAACTCGACCCGCTCCGCGGTGCGCGACAGGGATGCGTCGCCCGCCCCGATCAGCAGTTCGACGCGCCCCGCCAGCAGTTCGGCGGACGCCGCCACGAGGTCGCGGTAGGTCGCGTCCGGCAGAAGCTGCATCGCCCCCATGCTGCCCGCGATCAGCAGCCCGTCGATGTCGGCGTCGAGCTGGAGTTGTACCGCCCGCTCCAGTCCCTCCCGGTGCAGGCGGTCCTGCTCGTCCAGGGGCGTCACCAGAGCCGTGATGAATCGTGCCGCGTGGGTCATGCCTGCCGCTCCTCTTTCCTCTGCTGCTGCGCCGCCCGCCGCTCGCGGGCGAAGTGGTGGCGGGACGCCGCGTCCCAATCCGGCAGCAGGCGGGCGTCGTCCGCGCCCGCCGTCTCCCCCGGCGCGCTCTGCGCGGCCGGGTCATCCGCCTCCCGTATCTCCCACCAGCAACACCCGCCGTGGTCGTGCTCGTGGTCCACGCCAAAGCCCGCGTCCGCCAGCACCGGGCCTATCCAGCCGATGCAGTGGTCGCAGTAGTCCGGGGAAAACTCCAGGCCGTTGCGCAGCAGGAAGCCCCGCGACGGGCAGTCGTACATGTCCAGGCGGAAGAAGCGCCGCCCCGTCCCCGGGTCCGCCCCCGCGGTGGCCGTGTAGCCCGCCGCCTCCTCGCGCAGGGTGTGGCCCCAGTACCTCGCCATGCCGTCGAAGCCGCCCGCCGCGATCAGGTCGCGGGCGTGCCGCTGCGAGTCGCGGGAGATCGCCTGTTCCCAGTAGTCCCGCAGCAGCGCGGGGCCGCCGCCCTCGCAGCGAAGCAGCCAGGCGAACGTCCAGTCGTAGTGCCCGCAGAAGTCGTAGACGCCGATCATCTCGCCGCGCCTTCCCCGTCTTCCGTCGCCGAAACCGTCGCGATCCGTGCGAGGTCCTGGGGCGGGGCGTCGGCCCGGGGCAGGAACGTCTGCACGCACGCGCCGTCGCCGCCGCACACCCGCGCCGCGAGGCCCGCGCGCTCGGCGGCGGCGTCACTGACGAAGTAGCAGTGCTGGCAGAAGACGGGCAGTATCTCCCGGCGGTGCGCCTTCAGATGCGCCAGCGCCGGGCACCGCTTCACCTCCAAGACGACCCGCCCCTCTTCCTCGCGCACCTCGACGTCCGCGCCCGGCTCGGCGGCGAAGAACGCCCGCCAGTAGGTCGCGACCGCCGGGAGCCCGCCGTCGCGCCACCGCTCCCAGACGGGGCGCATGTACTCCCGCCCGTGCGCCGCCCAGTAGCGCCGCAGACCGTCCTCGCCGAGACGCGCCTGCACGAAGGCGAACGTGGCCTGTATCACGAAGTAGAAGTCCGCCGCGCCGACCGGCTTCGCGTCGCGGTACGGCAGAGGCCCCTCCGCTTTCACCGGGCGAACTCGTACTGGTCGTAGACGGCGAGGTGCTCGCGCATCACGTCCGCCGCGGCGTCCGCGTCCCGCGCCCGCACGGCCGCGGCGATGGCCCGGTGCTCCTCCAGCGACCGCTCCATCAGCGGCGAGCGGCGTACCAGGACCTCGCCGCGCACCTTGCGAAAGAACTCCTGGAGCATGACGCCGAACCCTTCGAGCGCCCGGTTTCGGGTCGCGCGGAGCAGGGCGAGGTGGAAGTCCATGTCGGCGTCCGCCACCGCGGCGGTCGCCGCCCCCGGCTCTTCGACGCGGATGGCCGCCTCGAACGCGGCCACGGCGGCGTCGAGGCGCGCCAGGTCGTCGTCGTCGGCGTGCTGTACCACGAGCGGCAGGATGGCGCACTCGAGCACCCGACGCGCGCCCGCCATCTCGTGTACCGTCACCTGATCCACGTCGAGCAGGAATCGGAGGTGGTCCGCCACGGGCTTGAACGACAGGGCGCGCAGGCGCATGCCGTCGCGGGTGCGGGTCTGGATCACGCCGAGGCTTTCCAGGACCTTCACCGCCTCGCGCACGGTCAATCGGCTGACTCCGAAACGCTCGGCCAGCGCCGCCTCGGTGGGAAGCCGGTCGCCCGGCGACAGCTCGTTGTCGAGTATGTAGCGCTTGATCTGCTCTATCACCTCTTCGTAGATGCTCTGGCGGCGTATCGGCAGCGGCGCGCCGGCCGCCGCGCTGGCTGCGGTCCGACGCCGGGAATCCTGCGGCATAGGGTAGGCCTCCTGGCCATCAACTTCGGTGCCCGTCTACTTCGTCAATTCATCTGATGAATAGAGGGGGCCGTGACGCATTTTAACGCGCCGCGCCGTGCGCTGTCAAGCGTCGCCGCCGGTACGGCCGCTCTAGCACCTCACGGGCGGAAGGCGAACGCGAAGAGGCGGGCCTTCTTGAGATGGAAGCGGAGGGTGACCGGCGTGCCGGCGAGGGCGGCGACGTCCGCTTCGCCTTCCCACCGGGCCTGGTGGCGCAGGTCGTCCCCGGAGGTCGCGCGCGAGCGGGCCAGTCGGCGCGCGCCGACCGCGTCCCATATCTCGACGACGACGCTCCCGCCCGCGCCCGTGGTCGCGGCGTTCACCTCGCACCGGCCCCCCGAGAAGACGACCGGGACGGTTTCCAGGTAGCCGCCGTCGGAGCCGGAACAGGCGGCGGCGAAGCGGTCCCGCTGCCAGGAAGCCAGCCCGATCCAGCAGTGGTACTTCGTGCCCCGCCCCGTCGAAACGCCGTCCACCTGGTCGCGGTACAGGACCGGCGTGCCGTGCGTGTAGTTGCCCCCCGAGTAGTACAGCCGCACCTCGTCGCCGACGGTCACCGTCTCGTAGGCCGTGGTGAAGAAGCCGCTGTCCCACTCGCCCTCACCCCCGCGCGGTACGATCGGGGTGCGGAAGGGCCGCTCCCAGTTGAGTAGGTCGCGCGTGGACGCCATCTGGATCTCGCCCGGCCCCTCCTGGTTGTTGCGGTCGTACCGGGCGCGCGCGCTGACGGAAAAGACCCAGGGGAAGGCCAGGGCGCCGCTTTCTGTCTGGTGGAAGCCGAGGTTGTAGAACTCGGTGCGCATCAGCGACGGGTCGTCGGGGACGTCCATACTCGCCCGGGACCGCTCGACCCGCCCGAACGTCCCCGCGTCGTCCCGGGGGTCGGACGCGAACGAGAGCTTCTGCGGGCTCCAGTTCTTGAAGTCCGCGCTGACCGAGAGGTAGAAGGCGCGCCGCTTGTGCGGCAGGTTCGGGATCGGCTGCTCGATCTTAGCCTGGGTGACGTAGAGCTTCGCGCGCCGGTCGTAGTAGAACGTGATGCAGTCGCGCCCGGGTACGACCTTGCCCTCACTGTATCGGTTCCAGTTCAGGCCGTCGGCGGAGACGTAGGAAACGTAGCCGCCAGTTTTCGGGTGAAAGCCGACGCCCTTGTAGCGCCGCGCCGGGTCCGGGTCGTCGGCGTCCTTGATGACGCCGAGGTAGGCGTCGCAGACCAAGTTGTGTCCCGCCTTGCCGTTCTTCGCGGCCAGCGTCCCGACCGGGGGCTTGTCCCAGCGGATGCCGTCCTTGCTGACGGCGTACGCGGTGGTGTAGTCGTCCCAGTAGTCGCTCGGGGCGGCCAGGTACCACATCTTGAAGAGCTTCTCTTCGGCGTCGTACAGGACGGAGCCGAAAAGCTCCAGCCGCCACCCCTCCCACGGCCGGTCGTTCTTCAGCAGGGGGTTCGCCCGGTGCTTCCGGGCCGGGACCGGCGCGAACCAGACGTTTTCGACCGACCGGACCAGGCTCTGGTCCACGAACAACTGCGCGCGGTCGCCTATATCGACCGGGCTGGTCACGAACGGCAGTTCCGGCTCCGGGGTCGCGGGGGAGGGAGTTCAGCCTCCCTCCCCCGCCCCGGTTGCCGGGAGCGCGCCCGAAACGCCGATCGCCATCGCGGAGTGCACGAAGCCCCTTCTCGTTATCGGTCCCATCAGTTCGGCTTTGCGATGCCCGTCTTGTTCATCTGGAAGTAGTACGACTTGCCGGAGGTCGGGTCCTGCGTCAGCAGCTTGTAGCCCCCGTTGTCGTAGGTCTGGCAGCGGTCCACGGACGCCCCGAGGTAGGTCCGCTGGCAGTTGGTGCTGTCCACGCGCATCCACTTCGCGTGGCCGTCCGCCCAGGCGATGTTGACGCCGTTGTTGTGGCGCACGGCGGCGGTCGCCATGGCCCACGCGTAGTTGTTTCCGGACCACTGCGGCTGGATCGAGCGGTTCGACGATACGAAGATGGCGGTGCTATCGGAGAGGAGGATCGTCTCCGCCGGGTGGGTAATCAGGTTATCCGCATTCCCCCACATGGCGGCGCGCACCCACAGGTCCGGGCTTCCGGCGATGTTGGGGCTGTCGGTGTCGATGTGGCGGTCCATGTTCAGCCCGTAGGTCAGCGGCAGGACGCGGGCCAGGGCGGGCGTCTGCGCGAAGGTGACGCCCTCCGGGTCGGACGCCGACGGGCAGATCATCAGCTGGTCCGCCTTGACGTAGCTGTCCAGCAGTTCGAACGCGTAGCGGCGGTTGCGGAAGACGCGCCCCTGCGTGCCGCTGACCCCCGTGTCGTACATGGACGGCGGGTAGGTCTCGTCGAAGTCCTGGACGTACATCATCGCCGCCAGGCCGAGCTGTTTGGTGTTGGAGAGGCAGGCCGCCTGCCGCGCCTTGCTGCGCGCCTGGGCGAAGACCGGGAACAGGATCGCCGCCAGGATCGCGATGATCGCGATGACGACAAGAAGCTCGATGAGTGTGAACGCGGCGCGGTTGCCCGCGGGAGATGGTACGCCGTGCGCGGGGGCGACGGGAACAGGGCGACGTTTCATGATGGCCTCTCTTTCGCAACGCTGGCGCGGGCAGTAACTCCCGCCGTGAGCGGCATTCATCAAATCATCTGACGAATACGGGTCGTGACGCATTTTAACCCGGGCCGTGCGCCCTGTCAAGCGTTTTTACCGCGTCGGCCAGCGCGTAGGGAGCAGGACGTCGTCGGGCAGGCGCTCCCCCGCAGCGTCCACCGCCGCGGCGAGGACGTCGGGCGGGAGCGGGCCGCGGGCGGCGAGGCGCAGGTTCTCCCGCATCTGCGCCACCGAGTCCACGCCGACCACGACCGACGGCGCGCCCTCCAGACTGAGGGCGTAGCGCAGCGCCAGTTCCGCGAGGCGCATTCCCGCCTGCCGGGCGACCGCCTCCAGCCGCCTGCGGGCGGGGAGGGCGGCCCGGAGGGCCTCCGGAACGGACGCTTCCGGCATCAGCAGCAACCCCTGAAGGTAGACCGAGCGGACGAAGACGGAAACGTTCTCGCGGCGCGCCCGCGCGAGGAGGCCCGCGTCCGCGAAGCGCCGGTCGAGGAGGCTGGCGGGGACCTGGACGGCGGCGGCCTGGCCGCTGTCGAGGATCGCGGCGGTCGCGCCCGGGGTCATTACCGACCAGCCGACCTGCTCCACCAGCCCCCGGTCCCGGAGCCGCAGCAGCGCGTCCGCGTGCGGGAGCGTCTCCTCGCGGTGGAAAAGGCACACCGCCAGTCGCTCCAGGCCGAGGCGCTCCAGGGAGCGCAGGACCGAGCGCTCCACGAAGGCGTCCACCTCCGCCGCGGGACAGTCCTCGGGTACGGGTGGAACCTTGGTGACCACCCGGAAGGCGTCCCCGAGCCGCAGCTCGCGCAGCGCCCAGCCCAATACCGCCTCGCTCTCGCCGTAGGCGGCGGCGGTGTCGAGACAGGCCACGCCCGCCGCGTGGGCGTCGGCGAGGATCTGGCGGACGTCCTCGCGGGACACCCGGCCCGCGGCGTTCGCGATCCCGTAGTCCATGCCGAACTGCACGGTGCCGAGCGTCAGGCGCGCGCAGCCCGGGGCGGCAAGCGTGCCGCTCAGGGCGATCACTTGGCGGTGTACCCCCCGTCCACGGGCAGGTTGACGCCGGTCACGTAGGCCGAGGCGTCCGACGCGAGGAACACGACCGGCCCGCCCAGGTCCTCTTCGCCCGCTAGCCGCCCGAGGAAGGTGCGCCGACTGTACTGCTCGACGAACCGTTCCGGCATCTTCTCGGTGCGAAAGCCCCCGGGACTGAGGCAGTTGCAGCGGACTCCGTGCCGGCCGTAGTAGGCGGCGGCGAAGCGCGTAAAGTTGACCATGCCGCCCTTGTGGAAGAAGTAGTCCGGGTAGAAGCCGTGCATCCCCGTCCCCTCGTAGATCCACTCGTCCGGGCCCACCATTCCCTGTATGGAGCCGATGTTGACGATGGAGCCGCCCTTCCCCCGGGCCGCCATCGCGTCCCCGAAGGCCCGCGTGACGGCGAACAGGCCGGTGGCGTTTATCCGCATGCTCTCGGCGAACGCCGCCGCGTCGTCCTCCATGCCCCGCGCCATCGTCCGGGCGACCGCGTTGTTCACCAGCACGTCCACCGCGCCGCCGCTCTCCCGGAGCACGGCGTCGCGCAGGGCGAGCACCGACGCCTCGTCGCCCTGGTCGAAGGAGAGCGCGTCCACACGCCGCCCCGCCGCCCGGTGGGCGGCGGCCAGTTCCTCCAGCGGCTCCAGGGTGCGGGCGGCGACGAAGACCCGCGCGCCCGCCTCCGCCAGCGCGCCCACGATCTGCCGCCCGTACAGTCCGGCCCCGCCGGTCACCACCGCGACCCGGCCTTCCAGCGAAAACATGCCCCGCCGCTCCTCCCTCATCGCCCGCGCCTTTCCCGTCAGCCGACCGCGACCCGCGCGCGCAGGGTGCGCGTCGTGCGGCTGCGCGGCGCGTCCTCGCCCCCGGCGGCCACGATCCGCCTCCCGCCTTCCACCGGGGCGAACGCCGTCACCCCCACGGCGAGGGGCATCTCCCCCGCCACCGCCTCCCAGCGCTCCGCCTTCGCGTCGAAGCGCCAGACCTGCCGGGTGAAGCCCGGGGCCGCCCCGCCCGCCGGCGCGTCGTCGCGGAACCCGCCCAGGAGGAGCAGGTGGTGGCTGTTGCCGTCCGCGGCGAGCAGGGACGTCATGGACGCGCCGCGTAGCGCGGCGGGCGCGTCCGGCAGTTTCTCCCAGCGGTCGGCGGACGGCGCGTACAGCCACGCCTCCCGGGAGTTCACGACCTTGCCGTCGGCCGTGCGCGAGGCCCCGCCGACGACGAGCAGACGTCCGTCCGGCGTGGCTGCGGCAGCCGCCAGCGCCACCGCCCGGCCAGGGAACGGGCGGCACGTCCGCACGCGCCGCTCCGTCGTCTCGACGCACAGCAGTTCCGGCAGGCATTCCTCGAACGTGTCCGGCGTCCGCGTGCCGCCGAAGAGGTACAGGCGGTCGCCGACGGCCGCGGCGGCGGCCAGCGAACGGGCGGCGGGTAACTCGGCGAACGGCTCCCAGGCGGTCACGCCATCCCCGACGCCGCGCAGGACCTCGGCACGGCATTTCGCGCCGTCGTACCCGCCCATCAGGTAGAGCCGCCCGCCGACCGTCCCGCCCGCCGGGCCGTCCATCGCGACCGGCAGGTCCGCCGCGCGCCGCCAGACGTTCCGCGCCGGGTCGTAGGCGTCCACCCGGCGCACCCGCTCCTTGCGGTCCGGCTCCGGCCAGCGGCTCCCCCCGGCCACTATCAGTTCCCCGCTGCCCGCGACGCCCGTGGCGTGGCCGCCGCGCGCCTGCGGCAGCGGCGCCCCCTCGTCCCACGAAAGACGTATCACGCGAACTCCTCCAGAAGAACCTCGCGCCCGCCCTCGTCGCGGCTGACCCGCCCCGCGATGACAATGCGAATCAGTTCGTCCGTCTCCGCGAACGGGAACGGGAGGACGCCGCTCTTAAGATATCCGACGAACGCTTCCAGTTGGGCACGGAACGCGTAGTACGTGTCGGAAAACGCCGCGTGCGCGTGGCCCGCAGTCCCGGCGATTTGCAGGACGCCGAAACTGCCCGTCAGGTCGTAGGACTGCGTGACCAGGACGTCCGCGCCGCTTCGGTGGCGCAGGCGGACGATGACGCCGCCACTATCGGCCGTCCCGGTCGCGAGGGCGCGGGCGGAGACGAAGCCGGGACCGAGGACCGGATAGACCGCTTCGAGCGCGTGGATGCCGTAGCGCTCCCAGGACTTCGCCATCGTGATCGTGACGAAGCGCAACTCCCCGAGGTCGTGCGTGGACTCGCGGAACGGCGCGAACTCCTTCGCGTAGCGCATGCAGGATGAGGAGAGCAGGCGCGCACCGCCGTCCCGGACCCATCCGCGGAACGTCGCCAGGTCCGCGGCGCTGTCGGCGAGCGGCTTGTCCACGAAGACCGGGACGCCCGCCTCGACGAACGGGCGGCAGCGGGCGACGTGCTCGCCACCGACGTCGGTGGCGACCAGCACGGCGTCCACCGCGCCGATCACGTCTTCGGGACGCGCCGCCACGTCCGGGATGAGCGCGGCCCGCGCCACCTTCGGGGCGTCCTCCGGGTCGTCGGTCCAGACGTGCGTGACCTTCGCCCCGACCCGCGCGCCGACGCCCTCGGTCCCGCTCGGCTCGCGGCCGAGGTAGGTCACGATGCCCGGGAACGGGCAGAGCGCGGCCATCGCCTCGGGGTCGTAGCCGTTAAAGATCGCGCTCCAGGAGTAGGGGTGCCCGTTCCCCTCGACCATGCCCAGCATCGCCAGCCGGAGCGGCGTTTCGCCCGCGTCCGTCACAGCGGCAGCGCCTCCAGGCCGCCGGGCGTGAGGCGGAAGCGCCGGACGCGGACGTGGCTGTCCTTGCCCTCGGTGTAGTAGACCACGAGCAGCGAGCCGTCCTCGCGCTCCACGATCGACGCGTACGCCCCGAACACCTCGTCGACGACGTACGGCCCCTGCCAGGTCTTGCCCTCGTCGCGGCTGACGTGCAGCGACGTGTTCGGCAGCCGGTGCGCCATCACGATCGCGCCGTCGCGCGTCCGGTGCAGGAACGGCGCGTGTCCCGGGAACCCGATGTCCCGCGCCTCCGTCCAGGTTTTACCGTCGTCGCCGCTGAGCGCGTAGTGGAGGTTGCGGTCCTTCTGGCCGCAGCGCAGCGCGGCGAAGAGCGTCCCGTCCTTGAGCGCGATCACGTCCGTCTCGGCGTCGAGCGGGACCTCCTGCCCCTTCCCGATCGGGATCGGCTCGGACCACGTCTTGCCGGCGTCCGTCGAGCGCAGCACGCCGCCGTACACGTTGCCCGGCCCGGCGTAGCGGTAGACGCCCAGCATCCAGGTCCCGGACGGCAGCACCCGGACCGGCGCGGAGACGTACCAGTCGGCCCCGGCGGGGGAGAGGATCCGCGCCTCGGTCGCCCACGTCTTCCCCTCGTCGGCCGAGCGCACCAGTTTGACACCCGCGCCCAGCCACTTCGGCGTCTCCTTGCCGGTGGGGTGCAGCGAGAACAGGGTTACCAGCAGCGAGCCGTCGGGCATCCGGGCGACGTGCGGGTCCCGGTCGTCGTCCGGGCTGTCGTAGACCACGGTCGGCTCGCTCCAGGTCTTGCCGTCGTCCTTGGAGCGTACCAGGCAGACGCGCCCGCCCCGGGGCCAGTCCGGCTCGCGCGGCATCGAGACGTGCCCGTAGCCCGCGTAGAAGACCGCCACGATCTCACCGCTCTTGAGTCGGCAGGCGTCGGGGAAAGCCTGGTAGGTGCCCGCCGCCTTGCCGCGCGAGATCGCCGTCGGCGTGGGCCCGGCGGGCGCCGGGGCGGGGGCCGCCGCCCCCTCCGGGACGCGCCAGCGGGTCGCGGCGACGAAGGGCAGCTTCGAGGCCGTGGTCGTCAGGTAGTAGGCGGTCACCAGCGTCCCGTCGTCCATCTGCACCGTCTGCGGGTAGCCGTTGTCGCCGCCACCCCCCGCGCCGTCGGCGCGCAGGACGATCTCCCGCCCCGGATCCCAGCTCGCGCCGCCGTCGCGGCTGACGGCGGCGCGGACGCCCATCGGGGCACGCCGGTATCCGTAGGTGCAGAGCAGGCTCCCGTCCTTCAGCACCAGCAGGTCCGCCGGGTAGCCCCACAGCGGCGTGCGCGACGGCGCGCTCCACGTCTTGCCGCCGTCCGCGGACACCGAGCGGTAGAGGTGCCCGACCGTGTCCGGCGAGGGGCGCATCATCGCGACGATCCGCCCGTCCGGCAGTTCGGCCAGCGCGGTCTCGTTGAAGCCGAGCCGCTGCCCGCCGGTCGGGCCCGTGGTCGGCGCGGCAATGGTCACCAGGCTCCACGTGTCGCCGTCGTCCTCCGAGCGGGCGACGTAGCTCGTTTCCCAGCCACCCTTGTTCGCGTCGCGGGGCACGGGCCGGGCCGCCGCGCCGTAGATCGGGGTCAGGCGGACGCCCGCCCGGGTCTTGAGCGGCTTGCCGTAGCCCATCATGACGGACGTTTCCGCGCCGGGCAGCGGACGTCTCCGCCCGGGCGCGGAGGCGTCCCCCGCCGACTCGCCCGGCTTCCCGAGGACGCTGAACGCGCCGCCGAGGTAGGCCGCCACGCCGGGCCGGGAGGGGTTGACCAGGTGTCCCTCCGCTTCGTACTCGGCGCGCTTTTCGGCCGGGATGCTCACCCAGCCGGTCACGCCGACGTACGCCGTGCCGCCGTCCTTGCGGGCGTTCACCGCGTCGTCGCCGGGGAACCGGTCGGCGGGCTGCCAGGTCCTGCCGCCGTCGCGGGAGGCGTAGGTGGCCGAGCCGCCGGTCGCGTCGGTGTGCGGGTGGCTGCCCGCGACCTTGCGGCGGGTGGCGAAGCGGGCGTACAGCACTTCCGCACCTCCCTCGACCGTCCGCACGAGCGAGGGGAAGCAGGCGTACACGTCCTCCTTCGCGTAGACCACGACGTCCTGTCCGCCGGGAACCGTTTTCACTTCGGGCACGGGCACTTTCTTCTCCGGGTTAGCCCGCTTCGCGTCGTCGGCGGGCGAGGCACTGGCGATGGTGGCGGCACCGGCCAGCAGCAATGTCGCCGCGAGAGCGCGTAGGGTGTAGGTTGCGCGGATCGCCATAGTGTTCCTCGGCCGCTACGGTCTCGTCAGGCCCGTCTTGTTGTTGCGCCAGTAGTAGGGGTTGTTCACCCACGTCGGGTAGGCGTCGCAGCTCGGGAGCCCCGTGAGACGACAATTCGTCGCGATCCCCTTCATCCACTTGGCGTGGCCGTCGGCCCAGGCGATGTTGACCCCGAGGTTGTGGCGCTTTATCGCCGCGGCGGTGGTCGCCCACGCCATGCCGTTCGCGTTCCCGGTCCAGGGCGTGGGGTTCCGGGAACTGATCCCGAAGTTCATGGAGTCCGCGAGGGCGATCGTCTCCGCGGGTTCCGTCAGGTCGGACTCGTTCTTGCCGAAGATGCCGAGGTACGTGAAGGCCGTTTCGCCGGGATCGCTCGGGTCGTTCCTCTCCACGTTCACCCCGTAGGTCGTGTACAGCAGACCGGGCGGGGTCGTCACCTGGTTGGCGGCAGTGACGAAGGCGTCCGCCCGCTCCGTCGACGGACACATCAGGACGTCGTCGTTCTTGATGTACGGGGCTATCTGCTCGATGGCGTAGCGCCGGAGCCGGTAAATGCGGCCGGAAGACGGCGCGTTGTCGAAGATGGGAAGGGGATACGAGGAGTCCCAGTCCTGAACGTACATCATCAGGCCGAGACCTATCTGCTTGGTGTTCGAGAGGCAGGCCGCCTGCCGTGCCTTCTCCCGCGCCTGTGCGAACACAGGGAACAGGATCGCGGCTAGGATCGCTATAATGGCGATGATGACGAGAAGCTCGATCAGCGTAAACCCTCGGGGACTGTGCGAGCGCGCCGGGGAAGCGGTGGGTACGTTCATTGCGTCTCAAACCTTTCCTGTGTTGTCAGGCGGGGCGGGCGTCGGCCGCCTCCGAGGGCGTCAGGTTGCCGTCGTCTATGGAGAGCGAGCCGAGGTGTTCGTCCATGATCCGCTGCGCGAGGGCGACGTCGCCCTCGCGCAGGTGCGCCACGAGGGCGCGGTGCTCCTCGACGGAGCGCACCAGCGTCTTGCGGTCGCGGTTGTAGTACATGCTCACCTCGTCGAAGAACTCGCGGATCAGGCCGTGGAACTGGTAGAGCATCCGGTTGCCGGTAGCCGTAAGAAGCGCCCGGTGGAACGCGTGGTCGGCCTCGACGGTGTGCTGCCACACCTCGATCTCCGCCTCCATCCGCCGGTTCGCCTCCTCCATCCGCTCCCAGTCCTCGTCGGTGGCGTTCGCCGCCACCATGGGCAGCATGTTCACCTCCAGCATCCGGCGGACGGCGAGCAGGTCCTCCAGGTCGGATCGCGAGCGGATCAGGGAGAACTGGAGGATCTCGCCCAGCAGGGCCAGGTTGACCTCGCCAAGCGTGGTGCCGCGCCGGGGCCGCCGCTCGACGATCCCTACGCTCTCCAGCGAGTTCATCGCGTCGCGGACCGTGGTGCGGCTCACGCCCAGCGCCGCGGCCAGGTCGCGCTCGGTCGGCAGCCGGTCCCCCACCCGCAGCCCGCGGGAGCGGATGTAGCCGCGCAGTTCGCGGAGCACCTGCGTCCCCAGCGAGTCCTGGCGGACGGGCCGGAGCGAGGCGAGCCCCGCGGTCCGGACGCGGCCCGCCTT
>DATLHN010000232.1:0-6749 GCA_035539875.1 Armatimonadaceae bacterium | reverse complement strand
GCCGGGGTCTGGCCGCCCGGAGGCGCGGCGGGCGCGGACGCGCCGGCGGTCGCGCCGGTAGCTTCCTCTTCCGCCTTGTCGCCGCAGCCGGCGAAGACGGTCGCGGAAAGCGCGATCATAACGAAGGCGGCCCACCGCCGATTAACCGATGACATTTCTTTGTAACTCCCGATCGAAAGAAGGGCGAGCGGGATGCGGTCCGATGGGGCCGCATCCCGGAGTCGCGTCTGTACTGGGATCTACCGACAGCGCGTTTGCCCTACGGCCCGACGCGCATGTGCGGGCTGGCCGGGTAGCCGGAGTAGCTGCCGGTGGTGCGGGCGGACGCGTTCTGCATGAAGCCGACGTCCTTGGCATACTTGACGTGGCCGTCCGCGTAAGCAACGTTGCCGCCGCTGCTGTGGCGGTAGAAGTGCTTGTAGTTGGCGGGGGTCGTCTCCAGGCCGGTGGTGCAGGCGCTGCCTAGCTGGGTGTTGGCGGTCGGGTAGTAGGCCACGTAGTAGCCGCCCTCGAAGATGTACGCCGAGTTGGCCGGCTCTTCCACCGCCTCGATGCCGCGGCAGGCCGCCCACGGGCTGGGCGAGCAGACCGCTTCGTTCTCGGTCGGGAAGCCCGCGAACATGACGGTGCCCCACCAGTCGTAGTAGTTGTACGGGATCCAGGAGAGCCAGGTGTAGGAGTACACCCGCGTCGCGGCTCCGTTGCAGCTACCCGAGAGCGTCGGGAAGTCGCTCTTCTCGCCCGTGGAGCTGGGACAGACCCAGATGGCGTTGTTCTTGACGTAGGGGTAGACCGATTCCATCCAGGTCGGGTTGCCCGCCACGGGCGTGTACCAATCGAACGGGCCGCGCTCGTCGTAGTCCTGGGTGTACATCTTGACCCCGGTGATGATCTGCTTCATGTTGGAGAGGCAGGACGTCTGCCGGGCCTTCTCGCGGGCCTGCGCGAAGACCGGGAAGAGGATCGCCGCCAGGATCGCGATAATGGCGATGACCACGAGGAGCTCGATCAGCGTGAACGCCGATCTGTCATTACGAGTCGACTTGCTTTGAGAGAACAAAAGAACAACTCCTTCACTTGGCACAAGGTTTGAGAGTGAGACGCCCGCGTGTCGTGTAAAGCGACGGGGCCTGAGACAATGGCTCCGCCGCCCGGCCATCCCCCGTCCCCACGGGCGATGGCACCATCAACGCGTTATGAAAACACTCACTGTCGCTTCCACTGTGGGCCGTCCGCGACGCGGCGGACGACACATCCCGAACGCTATTCAGGCTATGGGGTCGGCATCGACCGGTCGGACACAACGGCTGCGCGCGCGCACCGGTCGTGTCGCCCGCTCGGCAAAGCGGACAACTGTCTGACAGTGCTGACGACGCCTTTTGTTCCGTCGCGCCGTTGGTTACGACCGCGCCCGGAATCCCGGCAGCGGTCGCGCATTCGAAAGCGCGTTGGTGCATTCTATCGTACCCTTAATAATTTTCAACGTAACCTTTCGCACTGCCGGGGGCACGCGGCCGTAAATCGCCCTTTCACTGCCGTGGCCGCAGACGCCAGACGTGTACGCGTCCGTCCTCGCCGCCGGTCGCCAGGCGGCTGCCGTCCGGAGAAATCGCCAGCGCGGTCACACCGCGCGATTCGCCTCCCGAGGAGTGCACGAAAGTCCTCGCCCTCCCGCTCGTCGCCGGAGCGCCGCCGACGCCGCCCGGCGACGTGTACACCCGCGCCCTCCCGGAAGCGTCCCCGGTCGCCAGCAGGGGCACGCGTCGGTCGGGCGCGAAGGCCAGCGCGCTGACGGGAGCGGAGGGTCGGGCGGGTGAGGCCAGCACGCCTACCGGCGTGCCCGTGCGCGCGTCGCAAAAGCGCACCGTACCGTCCGCGGCTCCGAGCGCCACCCGGCCGTCGGGCGCTACCGCCAGGGAGAGCGCGGGCGGGCTTTGCGCCACGGGGCGTCGGACTCCGGTCGGCGCGCCGTACAGAGTGACCCGCCCCGCCCGGTCCCGGGCGGCGATGGTCGCCCCGTCGGGGGTCGTCGCCAGTTCCACGAGGGAGTCGGGTTCCGGGACGAAGGCCGAGAGAACTTGCCCCGTCTCGGCGTCCTCGGTCAGCAGGTCGCCGGTGTCGTTCTGCCAGACGAGCGTGCGGCCGTCCGCCATCCAGGCGACCGCGCGCCGCCCCGCCTTGAAGGAGCGGACGACGCGGGCCGTGTCCGCGCTCCAGACGCCTACCTGTCCGCTGACGGTGACGAACCGTCCGCCGCCCGGGGAGAAGGCGGCGACCCCCATCTCTTCGGGTTCGCCCCGGTAGACCCGCACCGTCCGCAGGCGGCGCAGCGGCACGGTCCCGAACGCCCCGGCCCGTACCTGCGGCAGGTCCTTCTCGGCACGTTCGATGTCGTAGACGATCTGCACGCCGCCGCGCGCCCTGCCCCGCCGCCCAGGACCCACCGCGCTCACCAGCAGAACGCGCCCGTCGGGGGAGAACTGCAGCGAGCGCACCGGCGCGGCGTCGACCGTCAGCAGCGTCGATTCCGGTCGAACCTGCTTCTCGCGCCAGAGCGCCCACCCCCATAAGCCTCCGAGGGACAGCAGCAGCGCCAGCGCGACGGCCCTCCCCCGGCTCGGGGGGGCGACGGCAGCGACGGCGGCGCGGCCTCCCGGCAGTTCGGCCGGGAGTTCGGGCCTTTTAGTTACACCGCGGGCAGTTCGCGCGCCACTCACGGGTAGAGTGTACCGGCTTACCCCTACACCTCCCACCTCCCGCGCCGTATAATGAAGGCATCATGGCGGCGCGACGGCTGCGTATCTTTATCTCCTCGCCCGGCGACGTCGGCCAGGAGCGGCTGCTCGCGACGCGCGTCGTCGAGCGTCTGCAGGGCGAATTCACGGGCTACGTGGAGTTGGAGCCGATCCTCTGGGAGCACGAGCCGTTGCGCGCCTCGGACCACTTCCAGGCCCAGATCCTCCCCCCCTCGGAGTGCGACATCGTCGTCTGCATCCTCTGGTCGCGCCTGGGCACCCGGCTCCCCGCCCAGTTCCAGCGCGAGGACGGCACCCTCTACGCCTCGGGCACGGAGTGGGAGTTCGAGGACGCCATGCGGGCCTTCCGCGAGCGCGGCACCCCGGACATACTGGTCTACCGCAAGACCGCCGAGCCGCACGCGAGCATGAGCGACGAGGCCGCCCTGATGGCGCGGCTGGAGCAGAAGCGGGCTCTGGACGCCTTCATCGACCGCTGGTTCGGCAACCCGAAGGACACCTTCCGCGCGGCCTTCCACGCCTTCGACACCCCCGACCGCTTCGAGGCGACGCTGGAGACGCACCTGCGCCGCCTCGTCCAGGAGCGGCTCCCGAAGATGGAGGGGGACGAGCCCGGCGAGGCCGCCCGCGCCATCCTCTGGCACACCGGCTCACCGTTCCGGGGCCTCCAGGCGTTCGACGTGGAGCACGCGCCGGTCTTCTTCGGCCGCACGCGCGCGGTCGCCGCCATCAAGGACCGGCTCCAGCGCGGCGCGGAGAACGGCTGCGCGTTCGTGCTCGTCTTCGGCATGAGCGGGTGCGGGAAGTCCTCGCTGGTGCGCGCGGGCGTCCTCCCCACCATCACGCAGCCGGGCATCATCGACGGCATCGGCCTGTGGCGCTACGGCATCGTCCGGCCCACGGACTCGCCGAACGACCCGCTTCTCATGCTCGCGCACGGCCTCTGCGATGCGAAGGGACTGCCGGAGCTGCCCGAGGTCGGCTTCGACGAGCACGAGCTGGCCGCCCTCCTGCGGCAGGCCCCGGACCGGGCGCTCGCCGCCATCGCCAGCGCCCTGCGCCGCGCCGCCGAGCGGACCGCCGCGAAGGAGGGCCTGCCGCGCGTCCCCGAGGCGCGCTTCTGCCTGGTCATCGACCAGATGGAGGAGATTTTTACCCTGCCCGGCATCGACGAACGCGAGCGGGAGGCGTTCGCCGCCGCGGTGGAGGCGCTGGCCCGCAGCGGGCTCGTCTGGGTCCTGGCGACGATGCGGGCGGACTTTTACCACCGCCTCTCCGAGGTGCCTGCGCTCGCCGCGCTCCGCGAGGGATCGGGTCAGTACGACGTCCTCCCGCCCGCCTTCGCCGAGATCGGGCAGATGATCCGCGGGCCGGCGCGCGCGGCGGGCCTGACGTTCGAGGCGCGTCCGGCGAGCGGCGAGCGGCTCGACGACACGCTGCACGAGGCCGCCGCGCGCGACCCCGAGGCGCTCCCGCTCCTGTCTTTCACGCTGGACCAGCTCTTCGAGCTACGCACCGACGGCGGCACGCTGACCTTCGCGGCGTACGAGCGCCTCGGCGGTCTGGAGGGTGCGCTCGCCCGGCGCGCGGAGGAGACGTTCCTGGCGCAGCCGCCGGAGGTGCAGGCGACCCTCCCCGTGCTGCTCCGGGGTTTGGTCACCGTGGGCCACTCGGGCGAGGAGGTCGTCGCCGCGCGGCGCGTGCCGGTCGCCTCGCTCGCGGCCACGCCGGAGCGGCGCGCGCTTCTGGACGCGTTCGTCGCCGCGCGCCTGATCGTCATCGACCGGGCGGACGACGGGCAGTCGGTGGCGCGCGTCGCCCACGAGGCGCTGCTGCGCCACTGGCCGCGCCTTACGGCGTTCCTGGACGACGACCGGGAGTTCCTGCACACCCGCGACAAGGTGGCCGCCGCCGCCGCCCGGTGGCGCGACGAGGGGCGCCCCGACGAACTGCTGCTGCCCGACGGCAAGAGCCTGGCGGACGCGTCCGACCTGCTCGCCCGCCGCGGCGACGACCTGCCTCCGGACGTCACTGAGTTCATCCGCCAGTCGCGCGCGCACGTACAGGGCCGACGCCGCACGCGGACCCGCGTCATCGCGACCGTCGCCGGGGCGTTTATTCTTTCTGTCAGCGCGTTCGGCGGCTTCTCGTATGTACAGTGGCGCAACTCCGAGCGGAACAACCGGATCGCGCTGGACGCCATCGACAAGCTGACGCACCAGATCCCGACGCGCCTGGCGGAGGTGCCGGGGGCGCGCCCGGTCCTGCGCTCGATACTGGAGGAGAACCTGTCGCTGCTCGACCGGCTCGGCGGCGCACGGGCGGACGCGGGCCGGTTCGACAACGTGCTCCAGATGGGCGACACGTGGCTGATGCTGGGCGAGACGGGCCGTGCCGAGGAGGCATACAACAAGAGCCTTGCCCTGGCCGAGGGCGACGCCCGGAGTGTGCGGGACGCCAATGCGCTGCTCAACCTCGCGGCGGCGAAGGCGAGGCTGGGCGACGTCCGCCTCCAGCGCGGCGACCCGGACGGCGCGCTCTCGCTGTACAAAGAGGGCCGCAAGGCGCTCGACGGGGCGGCGGAGTCGCCGCGGGTGCTGCGGGCGCGCGCGGAGCTGAGCGAAAAGACGGGCGACGCGCTCGTCGCGCTCGACGACCGCGCGAACGCAGTGGAGGCGTTCGCGGAGACCCTGGCACTCGCCGGAAGGGCGCTCCCGGCGGTTACGGCCGGGGGTGATCGGGAGGCGCTGCGCATGATACAGGCGCGGGCGCACCTCAAGACGGGCGACGCCCGGCGCGCGGACGACATCGAAGGCGCGCTCGCCGAGTACGAGAAGAGCGCCGCGCTCCTGAAGGAGCTGGCGAAGACCGACCCGGTCGCGCAGCGGACGCTGGCCCTGTTCTACCAGCACCTCGGCGACGCGGTCTTCGACGCCGCGCCCGCCGACTCGAAGGCGTCGTACGAGGCGGCCCTGGACCTTTTGCGGACGCTGGCGCGCAAGCGCCCGGACGTGACGACGCAGCAGTACCTGGCGGACACGTACCGGCGCATCGGGCAGCGCCGCCTGACCGACGGCGACGCGAAGGGCGCCCGCGCCGCCTGCGACGCCGCGCTGCCGCTGGTGAGCGACATCGCGGAGAACGATCCGGCGAACGCCGGGGCCCAGGCCGCTCTCGCCGCCGTGTTCGACCTGCGCGGCGAGGCGCGGGGGGTGTTGGGCGACGTGGTCGGCGCGCTCGCCGACCGCGAGGAGTCGCTGAAGGTGAACCTGCGCCTCGCGGGCCGCCGGGACGACGATGCCGCCCGGAAGGAGCAGGCACGTCTGGCGACGGACCTCGGCGGGACCCGCCTCCAGCGCGGCGACCGAAAGGGGGCGTCGGAGGCGTACCAGCAGGCGGTTTCGCTGCGCAAGCGGCTGGCGCAGGGCGCGGGGGCGCGGGGCGACCGGGATGCGGTCGCCGCGCTCGCGGACGCGTACGACCGCGCGGCGTTCGTGCTGCTGCTGCGCGGGGATGTCGAGGCGGCCCGGGCGATCGCGGAGGAGGGGATCGCTGCCGAGCCGTCGTCGCTGCGCCTCCAGGCGCTGCGCGCCCACGCCTTGCTGCTCTCCGGGCAGTTCGCCGAGGCGCAGAAGCTGTACCTGGCGCACCGGTCGGCGCGCGTTGACGACCGCCAGCGGTTCGACGCGGCGGTGCGATCGGACTTTCGCGAGCTGCGCGCGCAGGGCATCGACCACCCGGACATGAAGAAGATAGAAGCGGAGTTGTGAGCACGCCCTGCGGTCGAGCCCGCCGGGTGACATACCGGGCCAATACTATGGAGATAACCATGCATCGATACAGGAACGTGATTCTCGGAGCGGTCGCCGCCGTGGCGGCGGGCCTGCTCCTCGCCGGGCGCGCGTTCGCGGACGCGGTCGCCGTCGTCGTCTCGCTTTCGGGCAACCCCACCGTGCGTATCGGCGGGGCGGGCGCGGAGCGCCCGCTGAAGCT
>DATLHN010000231.1:0-1691 GCA_035539875.1 Armatimonadaceae bacterium | reverse complement strand
ACCTGCTCGTCTCCGACATCGCGCTGGTGACCAAGCGGTCGCGCGAAGACCTGCTCGCCTACGCCGTGGACGTGCAGAAGGGAACGCCCGTGGCGGGCGCGCGGGTACGCGCCTACCGCGCCGGGCGGCGGATCGACTCCGAGCAGACCGGCGCCGACGGACGGGCGGCCCTGACCCTGCCGCGCCCCGCGGGCAGCGAGGACGACGGCCCGGTGATCGTGGCGACGCGCGGGCGGAACGAGGCGGTCGTGCGGCGGGCGGGCTACTGGTGGGGTGACGGAGCAGGCCGGTTCGTCGCGCACACGGTCACCGACCGCACGGTCTACCGCCCCGGCGACACCGTGCAGTTCAAGGGCATCGTGCGCCGCAAGCGCGCCGCTGAGGGCAGCGGCGATACGCGCCGATACGACGTCCCCGGCGGCGAACGCGTGACCGTGGAGATGCGCGACCCGACCGGCGCGCTCGTCGCGCGCGAGACGAAGACGACCGGCGCGCGGGGCACCTACTGGGGGAGCGTGGAGCTGAGTCCCGAGGGGGCGACGGGCACGTACAGCCTGGTCGCCGACATCGGCGGCGAGAAGCACACCCACGAGGTCCGCGTCGCCTCCTACAAGAAGCCGGAGTACTCCGTCGAGGTGACGCCCGCGAAGACGGCGTTCCTGCGCGGGGAGACGGTCGAATATTCCGTTCAGGCGACGTACTACTTCGGCACGCCTGTCGCCGGGGCGACCGTGAAGTGGTACGCCTACCGCGACGCCGACTGGGCCGCCCTCTACGGGGACGAGCTGGACGACGACACGCTGCGCGAATACGCCGAGGGTGACTACGGCAGCTACTACGGCGAAATGGTGGAGGAGGGAGAGGCGACCCTCGACGGGAACGGCAAAGCCGTGGTCCGCGTCCCCTCCGTCCGGCGGGACGACCGCCGGGACGAAGAGGGAACGGGCGAGGGAGAGCGGTTCGAACCGCAGGCGGAGGTGTTCCGCCTGACGGCGGAGATAGAGGACGCCGCGCAGCGCTCGGTGACGGGCGAGGGGAGCGCGCGCGTGACGGCGGCGGAGCGGTTCGTCCGCGTCGAGCCGGAGGGGTACGTCGCCGCTCCGGGCAAGCCCTCCGAGGTGTACGTGACGGTACGCGACCTCGGCGGCAAGCCGGTCCCCGGTGCGCCGGTGACGCTCGCCGTCGCGCGCAGCCGGTGGGACGAAGGCGCGAAGAAGAGCGTCACGACGCCTGTCGGCACGCAGCAGCAGGCGACGACCGGGTCGGACGGCCGGGCGCGCCTCGCGGTGACCCCGGCGCAGTCGGGGGACCTGCGCCTCACCGCCACCACCCGGGACGCCGGCGGGCGGGCGGCGACCGACGAGGCCGACCTCTGGGTGACGTCGGACCGGGGTGACGACCTCGACACCGACTACGGCGACCTGACGATCCTGACCGACAAGCGCCAGTACGGCCGAGGCGAGACGGCGCGCGTGCTCCTGAACGCGTCGCGGACGGGGCAGACGGCGCTCGTCACGGTCGAGGGGGACCGCGTCTACCGCGCCTACACCGTGCCGCTGACGAAGAAGAGTACGGTCCTGAACGTACGGGTCGAGGAGGGGTGGGGGCCGAACGTCTTCCTTGCCGCCTGCTACGTCCGCGACAAGAAGTTTGCCTCCAGCAGCGCGCCGCTGCGGGTCGCGGTGCCCGCG
>DATLHN010000230.1:0-4665 GCA_035539875.1 Armatimonadaceae bacterium | reverse complement strand
GAGGGTAGGAACCTGGCGACCTCCTCGCGCAGCCGCGCGGGCGACACCGGCTTGGGCAGGTATTCGTCCATGCCCGCCGCCATGCACTGCTCGCGCACCCCCTCCGCCAGGTCCGCCGTCATTGCGATGATGGGGACGCGGGAGATCAGGCTGAAGCCGACGAGAGCATCCGGGACGCCCGGCCGGAACGACTCCTGGCGGCGAATCTCGCGCGCCGTCTCGAAGCCGTCCATGCCCGGCATCTGGCAGTCGAGCAGGATCACGTCGTAGCGCCGCTCCGCGATCCTATCCAGCGCCTCGCGCCCGTCCGAGGCCACGTCCACCTGGCAGCCGAAGCGGGTCAGGATGGTGTGGCTTACCTCCTGGTTGATGCGGTTATCCTCGACCACCAGCACGCGGCCCTTCGGCTCGCTCGCGCGGTCCGGAAGGCGCAGGTCATCTTCGGCAGCCGCGGCAGCAGAATGGGGAGCGGACCGGGCGTCGGTACGCGGCGGCGGAGGCGGCGCGGCGGCAGGTGCGCCGCCGCCCGCGTCGCGGGCAGCAGCGGACTGGAGGGCGTGCAGGAGCGTGTCCTGGAGTTGAGACGGGCAGACCGGCTTGGTCACCGTCGCCCTGTAGCCCGCCGCCGCCACCTTCGCGGCCTGGCGCGCCTGATGCAGCGGCGCGAGAAGGACGAGGGACGTCGGCGCGAGGCCCGGGTCGGCGCGGACCGCGCTGGCGAAGGTCGCGGCATCGACGTCGGTCAGGTTCACGTCGAGGAAGGCAATCCGGAAGGGGTCGCCGCTCGACGCCCCCTTCGTCAGCGCGCTCAGGGCGTTCGCGCCGCGGGCGTGACAGGCCACGCGCATGCCCCAGCTGGCGAGCTGTTCCCGGAGGATGGTCCGGGTCACCCGGTTGCCGTCGGCGACCAGGACGCGCACGCCCTCCAGGTCCACGGCGCGAGCCTCCGCCGCGGCGTCCGGCTCGGGCGGCGACGCCAGCGGGAGGCGCAGCTTGACCTCGAAGCGAGAGCCGACGCCGGGGCGGCTGCTCACCCGGAGAGTCCCGCCCAGTAGCTCGGTCAGCTGGCGGCAGATCGCGAGTCCGAGGCCGGTGCCGCCGTACCGGCGCGTGGTTGACGAGTCCGCCTGGGTGAACTTGTCGAAGATGCGGGCGAGCTGGTCGTCGGCGATGCCGATCCCGGTGTCCTGGACGGCCATGATGAGGTCCGCGGTCTGCGGACCGGTGACCGCGCCGGTGACGTGGAGGAGCACCTCGCCCTCGTGGGTGAACTTCACGGCGTTGCCGACAAGGTTGGTCAGGATCTGGCGAATGCGCGGGGCGTCGCCCACCAGCCACCGGGGGGCGTTGGGCGAGAGGCGGACCTGCAGGGCGAGGCCCTTCTGCTGCGCGGCGGGCGCGAGAAGCTGCACCACCTGCTCCACCAGCGTGCCGAGGTCGAAACGCTCGGCGCTCGGCTCCAGCTTTCCGGCCTCGATCCGGGCGAAGTCGAGGACGTCCTCGATGAGCGTCAGCAAGTTCTCGCCGGACTGCCGCACGGTCTCGGCGTAGCGGCGCTGCTCCGGCGCGAGGCTCGTTTCCAGCAGCAGGCCGGTCATCCCGAGGATGCCGTTGAGGGGGGTGCGAACTTCGTGGCTGACGCTGGCGACGAACTCCGACTTGGCGCGCGACGCCGACTCGGCGGTCCGCAGAGCAAGGGCGAGCGATTCCGCCTGCTCCCGCCGCGCCTGCTCGATCTGCCACCGGTCGAGCGCGAGCGCGATCTCGTGGACGACCGATTCGACGGCCTGCCGGGTCTGCTCCGCCGCCTCCGGAGCACTCGTGACCGCGAGCAGACCGACCGGGTGCTCGCCCATGCTCAGGGAATAGACGCGCTGCGTCGCCGCGCCGCCGTCCCCGGTGGCCATCGCTCTGGGATCGGTCGGCGGGGGCAGGGGAGGAGACTCCGACCCGCCGTCGCCCGACGCGCCGTCGCCGGACGCGCCGTCGCCCGACGCGTCTGCGCGGACCGACGACAGGAGCCGCCACTCGCCGCCGTCGCCGGTCTCGGGCACCCAGAGGCTCGCCGCGCGGGCGTCGAGACGGTCCAGGATCACGCCGAGGCATTCTTTCAGAGCGGCGGTCGCGGTGTCCCCGCGCGCGAGCGCACGTCCGGTCGCCGCGGTGAACTCGGCCAGACGCGCCCGTTCCCGCAGGTTTGTCTCGGCCTGCTGCCGGGAGGCATAGAGCGAGTTGATCAGCAAAGAAACGAGCACGAACGAGCCGATCCGGAGAAGACTCTCCACGCCCCAGGGCGTCTGACCGGCGGAGCGTATCACCACCTGCTCTATCAGGACGGTCGAAAGGGCGGTCGCCATCAGACCCGGGCCGAGGCCGCCCCACCACGCGCTCACCACTACCGCGACCAGGAAGAGCGTCTGGACGTGCTGGACCAGACGACTGTCGTCGGCGAAGGACGCGCCGAAGATACGGGTCAACAGGGTCGCGGCGAGCACGCAGAACGCCGCGACCGCGTAGCGCATCGGGTATAGGTGCCGCCCGATTGCCATCACAAGTCACCCCTGTCGCGAGGACGGCCTAAAGAGACGACTCCGTCAGCGTAGTATTGGAGTCGAGGACGCGCCGGATGAGGGCGGCGCGGGTGCGCGGCTCGACGCCCATCTTGTTGAGCGCGCGGTCGAGCGCGTGCTTGACGGCGGATTCGGTCATGGGGACGCCCTCCTCGTCGCTCATGGCACGCGCCATCTGCGCCGCCGTCATCTCCGTCGTCACCATCCGGTCGACGACGGTGCGCTCGCGCGCGGTCAGCGCGTACTGGGCAGTAAGGCGACCGAGGATCGCCTGTACGTCGCGGCTGCCGTTGGACCGCTCCGGCACGGCGCGGCGCGCCGCCGCCGCCCTCCGGATCGCCTGCGCGAGTTCCTCGGGCGTACAGCGCTTATCGAGGCACTCCGACGCCCCCGAAAGCCGCCCCAGCTGGGCGAGCTGCTCGTGCCCGGTCAGCAGGACGATGCCAACACCCGGCTGGTTCGCGGCGATCCGCTGCGCGGCCTGAATCCCGTTCAACACGGGCATGTCCAGGTCGAGCAGGACCACATCGGGTCTGGAGGTGCGCGCCAGGTCGATCGCCTCGCGCCCGTCTGCTGCCTCACCTACGATCTCAATATCGGCCTCGCGACTCAACTGCTGCGCGAGCAAGCGGCGCAGCAGACCCGTGTCGTCCGCGATAAGCGTCCGAACCCTGGTCATCAATTCTCCCCTTCTCCACAATCACCCCATCCACGCTTACTTCCAACGGCACTCGAACGAAAATGTGAAGGATCGCGGCACCCCTGTCAGGAGTACCGTAAACGAGCAACAATGCCCATTATACAATCGGTTCCGCCGGGAGTAAGGCATAAATCGTGCCCACCACCGTGGCTTACGGCGATAGTGAGCAGTTTCACATCGACAGGAGGATAAAAACGACCCTCCCCGTGGAATTCCACGGGGAGGGTCGATTATCGAAACACAGGGAGGGCCCTCGTCTGCACTATCCCGTCTCGCATCCCCCGGCCGTCCCGCCCACGCCGACCCAATCTCCGCAGAACGCCGCCGGCAAGAACCGGCAGGACCGGCGAAACCCCGCGCCGTTAGAGGGCCGGGGGACATTTACCGGGAACGGCCCGGCCGCATGTGCTATTGAGGACGGTATGAACAAGCAAAACAACGACCTCGTCCTGGCGGCCAGTCTTGCCTCCATCGCCACTTCGGTCTGCCTGTACGCCAGCGGCAGGAAAGAGATAGGCATCTTCGTCGGCCTGTGGGCGCCGACCTTTCTGAGCCTTGGATCTTTCCTCAACGGCGCGGGCTCCGCCGCCTCGGATGCGGCAGCAGCGACGGCCGACCCGACGGAAGTCGCGGCGCCAATCGCTACGCCCGCTCCGGCGTTGTACGTAACGTCCTAGGCCCTGAGGCATCCCGCCATTGGTGATGGAAGAAAAGGGAAAGCCCGCGTGGACGTGCTGCCTGTCTTCACCAGGGAGCAATCTTTCGCGGGCTTCGAGAGGCAGAGTTTGCAGATTAAGTGCGGATAAGGGAGGATGACGGGGGTCGAACCCGCGACCTTCGGCGCCACAAGCCGACGCTCTAACCGACTGAGCTACACCCTCCGTGGCGGACAACGACGATTTTATCGTATCCGCTGCTAGGCGTCAAGGGGACCCGGGAAGGGGGCCAGCGGCTCCGGAATTGCTCGGCGGAGACGGCGAATCCGCCTGGCCGAACTCGGGCGACCACCAGGAATATGTGAACAGGGTTCGCAGCTGCGAGGCCAAGCCGGTGACGGGGTCCGCCTCGCGCAGCAGCGCGCCCGTCGTCTCGCCGAGGAAGACCGCGGACGACGGGCGCCCCGCCGCGTACGCCCCCGTGAGGCGCGGGCGGACCTGAATGGCGACGCGCTGAACGCGGGAATCGTGGAGGGTGGCGTTGCGGCCCACGAAGACGGCGGCGCGAAGGATACGCTCGCGCATGACCTCCGGCGCTTCTCCTTCATTCAGTGTGACGAGCAGGTCGCAGGTGAGACGCGCCTGCTGCGTATCGAACTGAACGTCGGCCAGGGTGAGCGTGTTGGGCAGAGCGCGGTCCAGCTCGATTCGAAGCGTCTTCAAACGGCTGGCGTTCGAC
>DATLHN010000229.1:0-6520 GCA_035539875.1 Armatimonadaceae bacterium | reverse complement strand
TCGTGCGCGTCTTCCGCGGCTTCGTGCTCACGACCGAGGGGCTTTACCAGGGGACGCGGCGGCTCGCCGACGCCCGCGCCGCAGGAGCGCAGGTCGCCCTGACGCCGACTCTGGGCCACGCACTCCTCGCCTGGATAGACGGCGGCCACCTCCGCCTGTACGACGCGACGATGCGCCGCGACGTCGCCGCCGACGTGTTCGCCGAGGCGATCACCTCGGCGGACGGTCGGCTGATCCTGAAGCAGGGTGACCGGCTTCAGGAGGTGGAGTTCGTCGAAACGGCGGGCCGGGTCGCCGCCACCGTCCGCCACATCGGCAGCGTCCTGGAGCAGGCGACGCAGGTATTCGACGGCGTGGCGCTCCAGAACCTGCTCGGGGCCTGCTGGGCGAGCCTGTTCCCGTCGCAACAGCCGTTCTCCTGCCGACAGGTGCGCCTCAGGGAGTTGGAGGGATACCGGGTGGTGGACGCCCGCGCCGAGGGGCGCGTGCTGATGGCGGTGGGCGAGAAACAGGGCCGGTACGATCAGTTCGTGTTCCGGTTCGCGCGGGACTATGCCGCCTACGACGCGCGCGTCCTGAGCGACGTGACCTACGCAGGGCTCAACTTCACGGTGCTGGACTCCGGAATCTGCGTCCACCTGAACCCGTCCGAGAAGCTGGAACTGTTCCAGGAGGCCAGCGGGGCTCCGGCACTGCGCGAGATCGACGACCCGGCGGTTCGGGGAGATGCCCGGCTGTTCAAGAACGGGACGCAGACGCTGCTGGCGCGCGGCGACCGCCTCTACCGCATCTCCCTGCGAAAGGCGGTTTAGCAGGCGGGTGCTTCCGCGCGACAAGGGTAGAAATCTGTGGTCGGAGGAGGTTTCGCCGCTATGTTAGGACCGAGAATCACAGGGGAGCGCGTCCGCCTGGAGCCGCCGAACGAGGAGATGCTCTCGACTTTTATCTCGTGGTTCACCGACCCGGACATCACGCGCTACCTCGGGCGGATCGTCCCGCCGTCGATGCCCGAGGAGCGCGAGTGGTTCGAGAAGGTATGCCGCAGCGACAGCGACCTGATCTGGGCGGTCTACCTCGGCGAAAAACTGATCGGGACGACGGGCATCCACGGCATCAACTGGAAGGACCGCCGCGCGAACACCGGCAACCTGATCGGCGCGAAGGAGGAGTGGGGGAGGGGGTACGGCTCGGAGGTCGTCGCGCTCCGGACCCGGTTCGCCTTCGAGCAGCTCGGCCTGGAGAAGCTGATGACCGAGGCGTTCGCGGAGAACCGGGCGAGCATACGCGCGCTGGAGAAGGCGGGTTACCGCCAGTGCGGCGTGCACCGTCGCCACATCTACCGGCACGGTCGCTGGCACGACATGTGGCTCGCAGAAGTCCTGCGAGACGAGTGGGCTACTCCGCCCGCGGAAGCCGAACCTCCTACGGGCGGACGATGATGCGCGCCGGGTAGTTCGAGCCGGAGAGCGGCAGCGACTTGATGGTGATGGCACGCTTCGAGCCGGGCGGCAGGATGTACGTCGCCAGGGTCGGCTCCTGCGGGGGGCTGGTCTGCGGGATCTCGACCGACTTGCCGTCGATCAGGAACACGCCGCCCGCCATGCCCGCCGACGGTTCGAAGGAGACGAATACCTTGGTCTCCTTTTCGGTCGGGTTCTCGAGGTTGACCGTGTAGTCGTAGATGACGCCGTAGTTGCCGTCCAGGCGGCGCTCGGGAAGCGCCGCGGCGGTGATCGGCACGCGCCCCAGGGGGAGGAAGAGCCAGGGGCCGCCCACGGTGAACGTCTCCACGGACTTCTTGGTCGGGGACGGGTACACGTGCTCCGACAGGTTGAACGCGGCGGTGGGGACGCCGTTCGCCCCGAAGTTCATGGGATACGGGAGCAGTTCGGTGGGCAGACTCGTCGGGCCGCCCGGGACGTCTGCGGCGACCCGCACGAGCGGTGCGTCGCCCGAGATGACGCGCAGCTGCATCAGGCCGGAGATGGTCAGGTCGGGGGCCAGCTTGGTGACCACGAGGCCGAGGCGCGAGCGCGGCGGCACGGTGTGGATCGCCCCCGAGTCCGCCAGGTAGTCCCGCATGAAGTCCGAGGTCGCGCGGTAGCCGACCCAGACGGTGTCGCGCACCGGCCCGGCGCTGCCGCCGACGACCTGGACCTCGGTCGGGGCGTCCTTGTCGTTGATCAACTCGACCGTGAACAATATGTTCTGGGGCAGAAAGCTCTGGTGGTGGAACAGCACGCGCGTCGCGCCCTGCGCCTGAGACATGCGGCCCACGAACAGCGTCCCGTAGCCGGTAAGCCGCTCCGGGTTGTTCGAGTAGAGAAGGACGTCGGTCTCGACCGGGCGGAGCGTGCGGGTGCTCACGGTCACGGGGACCGTGCGGCTGACCGTCAGCATTTCCGGGCCGGTGATGCTCACCGGGATGTTCAGGACGCGCGACTCGCCGACGGGGGGGAGCGGGGCGTTGATCGAGTTGACGCCGAGGCGGGCGTTCGCGCCCGGCAGGGGCGTGGCCGCGCCGAGCGCGCTCGCGGCCGCGAGGCGTGCGACAAGCGTCGGGGAGGCGATCGAGCCAGTGAGCGTGACCGGGCTGGGGTCCGCGAACCGGCCCGCGTAAGGTTGCACGGCGATGCTGATGGTGACGGTCGCCCCGCCTCGGTTCAGGGTGATGGTCTCGCGGCCCACGTTGACGCCGCGCAGGACCAGCTCGCTGGCGTCGCCGCCGAGTTCGGCGGCGACGACCCGGCGGTCGGGCGGCGGCGCGGGCACCGGCCCGACCGGCGGTGTGGGCGGCGGCGCACTCTCCGCGACCACGTCCATGCCGGACGCCGCGCCGATGAAGATGTCGCCCCGGGCCGCGCCGCCGATGCGCACCCGCCGCGTCTCGCCGAGCGGGACGATGACGCCGGAGTTGCTGACGGTCAGGCCGGGCAGGGCGAGCGCGCGCTTGAGCGACGAGGCCCACGAGCCCACGAGCCCCCCCGGAGTCGCGCCGCCGTATCGCACCTCGTCCGCGCTGGCAGTCGCGACGACCTGCCCGAGCGCCTTCAGGCGCGGGTTCGCCTTGTCGGTCTTCACATCCGCGACGACGTCGGAAGGCTTCAGGCCGGAGGCGATGGCGCTGCGAAGACGGTCGGCCGCGATCTCGGCGCGCTGGTCGGGGCTCAGTCCGCCCTGACTGGCGCGCAGCCGGATGACCACTTCGCCGTTCACCACGACCTCGCCCACCGCGCGGGTCTCTACCCACGGGGCGAAGGTGGCGGGGGCGTCCGTCGCGTCCTGGCGGCGCGGCCCGGCCACCAGCGAAGGCTTGCCGGCGTTCTTGCCCGAGTTGCCCGCCGCCGCGGCGGGGCCGTGCACCGCCGGCGCTACCGTAAGAATCGCTGCCGCCACAAGCGCGCGCCGCACCCTGCTATCCAAACGAAACATAGGTCTCTTTTCGTGTCCGCGTATCAGAAGGCGGGTGCTCTATAGCGCCCTGCCCATTCTACCTGCCGATTCCGTGCCACGCCGTTAGTGCGGGCCGATTCTGTGAAACTTTCGATCCATCTCCCGGTGGGGCAGGGCGAGCAGGATGGGACGCCCGTGGGGGCAGGTGAAGGGGTTACGCATCCGGGCGAGGTCCGCCAGCAGGCGCGTCATCTCCTCCATCGTCAGCGGGTCCCCCTTCTTCACCGCCATCTTGCAGGACGCCATGATGAGCGCCGATTCGTGAGGGACGAGGAGCCTCCGAGTGGTGCTCGCCGTGGTCATCTCATCGATGATCGCGCGCAGCGTCCCCAGGTAGTCCCCGCCCGCCACCCGCGCCGGTACCGCGCGCACCACCAACGTATCCTTCCCGAAGGGATCGAGCAGGAAACCCGCCTTCGCCAGGGCGTCGAGGCGCTCCACCGCGACGCGCGCCTCGGCGGGCGAAAGCTCCAGGGTCTGCGGCAGCGCGAGGTGCTGGGCCACTACGCCCCATCGGGCCGCGCCTTCGCCGCCGTCTCCCCCGCCCGTCGCGGCGTTCATCAGTTGTTCGTAGAGGACGCGCTCGTGCGCGATGTGCTGGTCGATCAGCAGCAGCGCGTCGTCGGTCTCCGCGACGATGTAGGTGTTGCGCGACTGGGCCAGCACCCGCAGGCGCCCGATCCGGTACCCGTCGAACCCGATGTAGGGGGAAGCCTCGCCCCCCTCCCCCCGGAACGGAGGGGCAGTAACGCCGGCGGCGGCTTCGGCGAACGGGTCCGCCTCGTCCTCCCGCTCCCTTCCGAGGGCAGGAGGCGGGGGGGAGAGGTCCTCTCCTCCAAACGCCTCGACCGCGCCGTAGCTGGAGAGCGAGGTGCGCGGGGGGCGCAGCGGGGTCGGCTCGGGCCGCGGCGGGAAGGCAGCCGCGCCCGCCGCGGTCGGTAGGGACGACTCCACGTTTACCTCGGGGACGAGGCCGCCCGTGAGGAGCGCGTTCTGCACCGCGCGGTGGACCGCGCCGTAGACGTCGCCGTCGCGGGTGAAGCGCACCTCGATCTTGGTCGGGTGGACGTTGACGTCCACCAGCTCCGGCGCGATCTCGACGAACAGCGCGACGACCGGGTGGCGGTCCGTCGTCATCATGTGCTTGAAGGCGGCGTCGAAGGCGTGCGTCACCGTGCGGGAGCGCACGAAGCGTCCGTTGACGAACGTCGCCTGCGCGCTGCGGGTCGCCTTGGACACGCTCGGCTTGGAGACGAAGCCGTGGACGGTGATCGCGGGCGAGTCGTAGCGGAAGGGGACCATCTCCCGGGCGACGTCGCGGCCCCAGACCGCCGCGAGCGCGGGCCGCGGCTCGGTCGCGCCCGGGTAGGCGTACATCTCGTAGCTGTCGTGGAGGAGGCGGAACCCGATGCCGTGGTAGGCGAGCGTCAGCCGGTGCAGCAGCTCGACGACGTGGTTCATCTCCGTCGGCGTCGTCTTCAGGAACTTGAGGCGGGCGGGCGTGTTGAAGAACAGGTTCTCGACCGTGATGGTCGTGCCGTCCGGTGCTCCGCACTCGGAGACGGAGACGAGGTCACCGCCGCGCACGAGGACTTCGGTCGCCACCTCGTCCTCCGGGCGCTTGGTGACCAGGCGGAAGTCCGAGACGGAGGCGATGGAGGGGAGCGCCTCGCCGCGGAACCCGAGTGTGGTAATGGCGAACAGGTCGTCGGCGCAGCGTATCTTGCTGGTCGCGTGGCGCTGGAGGGCGAGTACGGCGTCGTCGCGTCCCATGCCGGAGCCGTTGTCGCGGACCACGATCCGGCGCTTGCCGCCCTCGGAAAGCTCGACCTCGACCCGGGTCGCGCCCGCGTCGAGCGCGTTCTCCACGAGTTCCTTGACGACCGACGAGGGGCGCTCTATGACCTCGCCCGCCGCGATCTGGTTCGCCGTCGTGTCGTCCAGCAGGCGGACGACGGTCGGCACGCTCTCCCCCGGGTCGGGCGTCTCGGGATGGTCGGAAGGCAGCACGAACCGATTGTAACCCGCCCGGCACGCCGCGGCAAACCGCCCGCCCGGCTAATCCGCGTAGATCGCGGTGCGGACTTCGCCGGAGCGGGTGACGTAGCCGCGGTACATGCCGGACGTGTTGAAGGGGAGCGCGGCGTTGCCCCGGGCGTCCAGGGCGATCACGCCGCCGTCGCCGCCCGCGGCGCGCAGCTTTTCGTGGACGACCGCGCCCGCCGCCTCGGCGACCGACGCGCCCGCGTAGGCCACGCGCGCCGCGATGTCGTGCGCGACGGCGAGGCGCAGGAAGTACTCGCCGTGACCGGTGGCGGAGACGGCGCAGGTGGTGTTATCGGCCCAGGTGCCCGCCCCGATGACCGGCGAGTCGCCCACGCGCCCGTAGCGCTTGTTGGTCATGCCGCCGGTGCTCGTCGCCGCCGCCAGATTCCCGCCCTCGTCCACCGCGACCGCGCCGACCGTGCCGAACTTGTTGTCCTCCGAGAGCGAGACGGCCGCGCCGGGATCGCTCGGGTTTTCCCGCTCGCGACGCTGCGCCTCCTGAAGCTGCTTCCACCGGGCCTCGGTCCAGAAGTAGGGCGGGTCCACGCACTCCATCCCGAGATCGGCAGCGAGCTGCTCCGCGCCGCGGCCGGCGAGGAAGACGAACGGCGTGCGCTCCAGCACGGCGCGGGCGAGGGTGACCGGGTTCCGGACCGTGGTGACGCCCGCCACCGCGCCCGCCTTGCCCGTCGCGCCGTCCATCACGGCGGCGTCGAGTTCGTTGTGCCCCTCGGCGGTGAAGACCGCGCCCCGCCCCGCGTTGAACAGGGGCTCGTCCTCCAGGAAGCGCACAGCGGCCTCGACCGCGTCGAGCGCGCCGCCGCCGGACGTGAGGATCCCGTGACCGGCGCGCAGCGCGGATTCCAGGGCGCGGTGGCACGCCGCCTCGATCTCGGGGGTGAGGTTCTCCCGCCGGATGGTTCCCGCGCCGCCGTGAATGGCGAGTGCGACGCCGGGGATTGGTTGGTATGGGGTGGGGCCGGGGGACATTCTGCCCGGCTATTGCGACGGCGCGCCGCCC
>DATLHN010000228.1:0-1613 GCA_035539875.1 Armatimonadaceae bacterium | reverse complement strand
AGAGGATTGTCGGAGTTAAAGGACGGGGACGCGGGGCGGGTCGCGCGGCGACGGGGGGACGCCGCCCATGCGGGGGCGCACGGCGAGGGAGCAGCGCGGCGGCGGAGGCGGCGTCAGCGTTGTCGGGCGGGATGCCATCGGGCCATTATACCGCCCGCGGGCGTGTCGGCGCGTCGGGAAGTCAGTCCGGGGCGACCAGACCGCTCCGCCCGCCCGCCGAGATTTCCCGCAGGCGGCCGTGGCGGCGGAGGACGTCCAGCGCGCGGGCGGCGTCGTGGAAGTCGTCGCGGAACAGGCGGGCGACGGCTTCGAGTCCGGGCGTCGTGCGGACGAACCCGGCGAAGAACCAGGGGTCGAGCGCGCCGAACTCGTTTCCGAATTGGAGCCGGACGTCGACGTACTGCCCGGTGACGCGGTTGCGGAACGCGCACTCCAGCCCGTGAAAGGCGTACTCCCACCCGTCGCCCAACTCCCCGCGATCCGGCGACGCGTCGGGATGCCGCCGGAGCCGCGTCATCAGACCCGTGGCGATGGAGCGAAACTCCCGCGCGGCGTCCACGATCGCGTCCGCGTTCGCCAGGACGTCGGCCTCGGAGATCACGCGCAGGACCGTGACCCAGGTGGTTGGAGCAGCGTCCGCCGCCGAACGGCCGCCGCTGTCGAAGACGCGGTGGTCGGGCAGTGCCCGCGCGAGGCGCGCGATCAGCCCCGCCTTTGCGGCCTCGTTCGCCCGGGTCGCCGGGAGTTCGAGGACGACGTGCCTTCCGAACGTCGCCAGCGCGGCCAGTTCTTCCGCGGGCGGGACGTCCTCCACGGTCGGGCACGGTATGCGAAGCGGCTCTGCCATGAACCTTTATAGCCCGGCCCGCGCCCGAGCGGAAAGGACCGACCGCCCGTCCGTCGAAACTACGGGGCATGAGCCAACACCACTACCAGCCCTCGGGCGCGCGCTACGAGGCGGTGCCCTACCGCCGCAGCGGGCGCAGCGGCCTCAAGCTTCCGGCCGTCTCACTCGGCCTCTGGCACAACTTCGGCGGCGTCGACACGCTCGAAAACGGACGCGCCATGTGCCGCACCGCCTTCGACCACGGCGTCACGCACTTCGACCTGGCGAACAACTACGGCCCGCCGCCCGGCTCCGCCGAGGAGAGCTTCAAGCTCATCCTCGACCACGACCTGCGCCCCTACCGCGACGAACTGATAATCTCGACCAAGGCCGGATACTGGATGTGGCCCGGCCCGTACGGCGAGTTCGGCTCGCGCAAGTACCTGATCGCCAGCCTCGACCAGAGCCTGAAGCGGATGGGCCTGGAGTACGTAGACATCTTCTACAGCCACCGCCCCGACAACGACACGCCCCTGGAGGAGACGATGGGGGCGCTGGACGCCGCCGTGCGCTCCGGCAAGGCGCTCTACGCGGGCATCTCCAACTACCCGGCGGAGAAGACGGCGCAGGCGGCGAAAATCCTCCGGGACCTGGGCACCCCCTGCCTGATCCACCAGCCGTCGTACAGCATCTTCAACCGGTGGGTGGAGAAGGACCTGCTCGCGACGCTGGAGGCGGAGGGCATCGGCTGCATCCCCTTCTCCCCGCTGGCGCAGGGGATGCTGAC
>DATLHN010000227.1:0-2650 GCA_035539875.1 Armatimonadaceae bacterium | reverse complement strand
GGTCCCGGTACGCCTGCCCGCGTGGGTCCCGCTCTCCCCGGGGCGCTACCGCGTGGCCGCGCAGAACGGCGGCACCGGCAGGGTCCAGATCCCGAACGTCGCGACGCTCTCCCTGGACCGGAACGGGACCGGCGTGCGCGTCCGCAACTCCGGCTGGCGGCGCATCACCAAGCGGTCGGGCGCGGTCTCCGGCATCTACCTGCGCCGCGAGAGGGCCGGGGACGTCGGCCGGTGAGCATCCTCGACGCCCCCTGCAAGGTGAACCTGACGCTCGACGTCTTCCCCCCTCGCCCCGATGGCTTTCACGACCTGGACAGTGTCGTCGCACGATACCTCCCCGCCGACGTACTCCGCGTGGAGGTAGCGCAGGACCTGGTGGAGCCGCGAATCGCCCTGTCGTGCAGCGACCCGCACCTACCGACCAACGAGGGAAACCTCGCGCACCGCGCCGCGGCGGCGTTCCTCGAGCGGTTCTGCCCCGAAGTGCCGGTCGCGATCCGCGTCGCGTTGGAGAAGCGATTGCCGCACCAGGCGGGTTTGGGCGGGGGCAGCAGCGACGCCGCCGCCGTCCTGAGCGCGCTGCGCGACCAGTTGTGCCCTGCCCTTCCCGATGCCGACCTGCGCGAACTCGCCGCGACCCTTGGCTCGGACGTGCCGCTGTTCCTGCATGACGGCCCGGTGCGGATGCGCGGGCGCGGTGACGCCGTCGAGCCGCTGGGCGTCCCGCTCCCCGACCTGTACGGGGTCCTGGTCAAGCCCGCCGTCGGCGTTCCGACCGGCCCGGCATACCGCCTGCTCGACGCCCTCCCCGACCGGCAGCCGGGCAGCGCGACCGGGCGTCTGCTCGACGTCCTCCGCTCCGACGTGCCCGGTATCGACGCCATCGGCGCGGCGATGGGAAACGACTTCGAAGCCGCCGTTCTCCCCGCCTTCCCCGCGGTGGCCGAAGCGCACCGGGCCGTCGCGGATGCCGGGGCCGTGCGCGCCCTGCTGTGCGGCAGCGGCTCCTGCGTCTTCGGTCTCGCCCGCGACTGCGAGCACGCCGGCGCATTGACGAAGGCCCTCTGCGGACAGTTCCCCTGGGTCCACCTCGCCGAGCCGTACACGGCGCGACCGACGGGGGTCTCCGCGTGACGCCGCTGCCGGACACCACCCTCTCCTGCTGCGTCTGCGGTGCGACCGAGGCCGCGCCGTGGCGCGTCGGGCGCGACCTGCTGCTCGGCGGCGACGCGACGTTCCGGGCGGTGCGCTGCCTTCGCTGCGGTACCCGCCGCCTCGACCCCCGCCCCCCGGCGGACGACATGGCGCGCTACTACGCCCCCGCCACCTACGCTCGCGCCGAGGGCGCGGACAGCGAGGTCGGCAAGCGCCTCGACGCCTATTCCGCGCGCCTCGCCGACAAGGTAAGAAGCGTCAGCAACGCCCGTAACCCGGGCCGCGCCCTCGACGTCGGCTGCGGCGACGGGCGCTTCCTGGCGGCGCTCCGGGCGCGCGGCTGGGAGGTGGCGGGCACGGAGACGGATCCCGTTGCGGCCGAACTGGCGCGCGGGCGGACCGGCGCGACGATCTACGAGGACACGCTCGACGCCCTTCCCGGCGACGCCGGGCCGTTCGACCTGGTCTCGCTCGTGCATGTGCTGGAGCACGTCCCCGACCCGCGCGCGACGCTCGCCGACTGCCTGCGCCTGCTGCACCCCGGCGGGAAACTGCTCCTCGCCCTGCCCAACGCCGCCAGCGCCGAGGCGGCTCTGTTCGGCTCGGCGTGGTATCACCTCGACCTGCCGCGACACCTCTGGGGCTTTACGCCCCGAAGCCTGACCCGGCTTCTGGAGGAGACCGGCTTCCGCGTGCGCGACGTCGCCTACACCCCGTTCCTGTTCGCCCCGCAGAGCGCGATCAACGCCGCGCGGCGAGGGCGGGCAGCGACGGCCGTATCCGGCGCGGGAGAAGAGCCGACGACCGGGCTGGCGCGGCGGGAGGGCGGCGCGGCGAAGACGCGCGTGTTCCTCGGGCTGCTGCGGCTCTCGGACCGCCTCGGGCGCGCGGTGCCGGGCGAGATCATGGAAGTCATCGCGACGAAACCGGAGGGAACGGCGGCTTGAGCATCGCGGCGCTGGTACTGGCGGGCGGTAAGATCGGCTCGGACCTGGAGCCGGTAGCGGAGGGGGCGACGAACCGCGCCCTGATCCGCCTGGGCGGGCGGCCCATGCTGGACTACGTCCTGGAAGCCACGCGCGGCGGGCGCGCGAGGCGGGCGGCGGCGACGTCCAGTTCGCCTACGCAATCGTCGAGGCGACGCGGTGCCGGGAGCGGTTCCCCGAGATGAAGCGGACGACACTGCGGGTGGCGGAGGGCGAGTACACCGGCGGATGCCTTGCCCTGCTCGACCCGTCGTTCCTGCGCAGCCACGAGGCGGTCCTTCGCGGCGCGTACGCCAACCGCAAGAACGTCGCCGGACTGGCGAAGATGATGGGGCCGTCGCTCCTGCTGCGGCTGCTACTCTCGCGCCTCGCCCCCGCCGCGCTGCCGATTCCCGTGCTGGAGGAGGGCGTGGGACGCCTGCTCGGCGGCGCGAAGGCGCGGGCGGTCGTCTCCCCCTACCCCGAGGTCGGCGCGGACGTCGACAAGGCGGAGGACGTCGTCATCGCGC
>DATLHN010000226.1:0-6221 GCA_035539875.1 Armatimonadaceae bacterium | reverse complement strand
GACGGGTGCCTTTCGGACCAGCTCCTCGGCCAGTGGTTCGCCCACCAGCTCGACCTGGGCTACCTCTACCCGTCCGAGAGCGTCAAAACGGCGATGCGGTCGGTGTACCGTTACAACTGGGCTCCCGACATCGGGCCGCAGACGAAGGCGCACGACCCGGCCCGTGACTTCGCCAGCCCCGGCGAGGCGGGACTCTTCACCTGCACGTGGCCCAAGAGCAAGCACCTCGGCCCGCAGTCGGTGCTCTACCGCGACGAGATATGGACCGGGATCGAGTACCAGGCGGCGGCGCACCTGCTCTGGGAGGGGTTCCCGACCGAAGCCCTGGCGATCGTCCGCGGCGTCCACGAGCGCTACGACGGCGCGAAGCACAACCCGTACAATGAGGTCGAGTGCGGCGACCACTACGCCCGCTCCCTCGCGAGCTGGTCGGTGCTTCTGGCCGCGAGCGGCTTCGTGGGCGACGGTCCGGCGGGCCGCCTCGGCTTCGCGCCGCGGCTGAACGCGGACGACTTCAAAGGCATCTTCACCGCCGCCGAGGGCTGGGGCACCTACCGCCAGACCGCGGACGATCGCCATATAACCGTCCGCTGGGGGCGAGCCCGCGTCGCCGAGTTGGTCTTCGAGGACGAGAACGCCGCACGCGCCGAACTGACGCTGAACGGCAAGCCTCTCGCCGCCGCCCTCTCCCGCGACGGCAAGCGCGTCACCCTGCGGCTCGCGCGCGAGGTCGTGATCGAGCAGGACCAGACCCTCGCCGTGCGCCTTCGTCCGTAGACAACCCTCACCCCACAGGAACCAGAGAGACATGACGTTCAGGAACCGCGGTCTTGCCATCCTCGCCGCGCTCGCCGCCGCCGCCGTGCCCGCCGCCGTGCCCGCCTACGCCCAGTCGCCCGGCGGCACTCTCGCTTCTCTTGCGAACCCCGTGGACGGCAAGATAGTCCACTTCGCCTCCACAGACCCGACCGGCAACAACGCCGACATGCGCGCCGTGCTCCCGGGCCAGACCCACACCCTGGTGGACTACGACGGCGGCCCCGGCGCGGTACGCCGCTGGTGGATCACGATCGCGCCGCGCAACAACGTCTTCCTGCAGCGGCAGGCCATCATCCGGTGCTACTGGGACGGCGAGACCGAGCCCAGCGTCGAGTGCCCCGTCTCCGACTTCTTCGGGCTCGGGTTCGGGCAGTGGACGGACTACCAGTCCGCCCCGCTCAACATGACCAGCGGCGGCTACAACTGCTACTGGCCCATGCCCTTCAAGAAGAGCTGCCGGATCACGCTGGAGAACCGCAGCAAGGTCCGCATGGACGCGCTCTACTACAACATCGACATCCTCACCCAGAAGAAAGCCCCCGCCCGGCCGCTCTACTTCCACGCCCAGTTCCGGCGCGTCCGCACCGAGCGCGGCAAGCCGGTGACGATACTGGAGACGACCGGCCGCGGCCACTACGTCGGCACCGTGCTCTCGATGCAGTTCGTGCGCCGCCGGGGACTCGGCTACCTGGAGGGCGACGAGCAGATCACCATCGACGGCGAGGCGACGCCCTCGATCCTCGGCACCGGCACCGAGGACTACTTCTCCTCCGGCTGGTACTACGACACGGGCGCGTACTCCGCGCTCTACCACGGCTGCCCGATCAAGGACGACCAGACCGGGCGGATCAGCACCTACCGCTGGCACATCGAGGACCCCATCCCGTTCACCCGCTCGATGAAATTCCAGATCGAGCACGGCGGGCGTAACGACGCCCCCACCGCGGACTACTGCTCCGTGGCGTTCTGGTATCAGACGCACCCGCGCCCCAAGTTCCCGCCGCTGCCCGACGACCTGCTGCCCCTCGCCCCGCAGCCCGTCTTCAAGGTCGCGGACATCGTCGAGGGCGAGAGCCTGCGCCCCGGCGCGAAGGCGACCGAGGGTAATGTCTCGGTCCAGGACATGTCGGTCTGGGACGGCGACTGGTCCAATCTCTCGCAGCTCTGGTGGCTCCCGTCCCGGGCCGGTTCGAAGCTGACGCTCACGCTGACCGTCCCGGCGGCGGGGCCGAAAGAGCTGGTAGGATACTTCACCCGGGCCAGGGACTACGGCACGGTGCGGGTGCGGGTCAACGGCCGGTCCGCCGGCGAGCCCGTCAACCTCTACGGCCCGGACGTCGTCCCCACCGGCCCCGTCTCCCTCGGCAGGGTCGACCTCAACGCCGGGGCGAACACGGTCGAACTGGAGGTCGTCGGCAAGGACGCCCGGTCGAGCGGCTTCCTGGTAGGACTCGACGGGTTCGTGCTGAAGTAAAGGGCGTGATGAAGCGTCTGGAGCGATACCGGGGCCTGATCGTGTTCGCCCTCGTCTTCCTCGTGGGATGCCTCTTCACGCCGAAGCTGGCGGGGACCAGCGTCCCCGTCTTCCTGACCTGGCGCACCCAGAAGGACATCCTGTACGAGTACAGCGAGTACGGCCTGCTGGCGACGGGGATGACGCTCGTCATCCTCGTCGGCGGGATCGACCTCTCGGTCGGAAGCGTGCTCGGCCTGACCGCCACCCTCTTCGCGCTGCTCACCGTCGGCCACGGCTGGGGCATCGGCCCGTCGGTACTGGCCGTGCTGGCGGTCGGGCTCGCGGTCGGCCTGCTCAACGGCATCCTCGTCTCCCGCTTCAGGCTCCAGCCGTTCGTCGCGACGCTGGCGACGATGACGGCGGCGCGCGGCCTGGCGAAGGTCGTTACCGGCGGCGCCAAGGTCCAGCCGGGCGCGGCCCCCTGGTACGCCCTCACCGGCGACACGCCGGAGTTCTTCGCCTGGATGACCCGCACGGTCCCCGGCATCGGCCTCCCCCCCGCCGCCCTGCTCTTCCTTATCGCGCTGGCGGTCACGGCCCTGATCGTGAACCGGACGATCTTCGGCCGCCACGTCTACGCGGTCGGCGGCAACGAGGAGGCGTCGCGGCTGGCGGGAATTCCCGTCACGCGCGTGAAGCTAGTCACCTACGCGGCGTGCGCCGGACTCGCCGCGCTCGCGGGGGTGGTCAATGCCTGCCGCCAGGACCTCGGCGATCCGGAGGCGGGGGCGACGTTCGAGCTGGACGCCATCGCCGCCGTGGTGATCGGCGGGACGAGCCTCCAGGGCGGGCGCGGCGGCGTCTGGCTCACCCTGCTCGGCGTCCTGATCGTCGCCTACATCAACAAGATACTCAGCCTCAACGCGCTGCCCCTCGGGCCGCGCATGATACTTCAGGCCGCGATCATCGTCGTCGCGGTCGCCCTTCAACGAAAGAAAGCCGCCTGAGAATGAAACGACGTGTGTTCCTGATCGCCATGTCCGCCGCCGGATGCCTTCTGTCTGCGGGCTGTACGCCCACACCCCAACAGACCAGCGACGCCGGCGGCCCGCCCGCCCCGGTCGGCAGCGGCGGGGGCGCACCCGCGAAAAAGTTCGTCATCGGCATGAGCCAGTGCAACCTGGGCGAGCCGTGGCGCGTGCAGATGAACAAGGACATCGAGGCGGCGGCGAAGGCGCACCCCGACGAGATCCAGATGGTGTTCAAAGACGCCCAGAACAAGTCGGAGACGCAGCAGGCGCAGGTGCGCGAGTTCGTCCAGCAGGGCGTGGACCTCATCATCATCTCCCCGCGCGAGTCGCGCCCGCTCACGAAACCCGTCGAAGAGGCCATGGACGCCAAAATCCCGGTCATCGTCCTGGACCGCAGCGTCGAGACGGAGAACTACACCTGCTTCATCGGCGCGGACAACCAGCGCATCGGGCGCGAGGCGGGCAAGTACGCCGCCAAGCTCCTGAACGGCAAGGGGAACGTCGTCGAACTCAAGGGCCTGCAGACCTCCAAGCCGGGCCTCGACCGCCACAACGGCTTCCTGGAAGGCATCAAGGACACGCAGATCAAAGTCGTCTTCGACCCAGACTGCCAGTGGCTGGAGGGCAAGGCCCGCGACGAAATGGCGTCCGCCCTCGCACGCTTCCCCGGCGACGGCGACATCGACCTGGTCTACGGCCACAACGACCCGAGCGCCCACGGCGCCTACATGGCCGCACGGCAGGAGGGCAAGGGCCGGGAGAAAAAGATCAGATTCGTCGGCATCGACGCCCTGCCGCACGAGGGCGTGAAGTACGTCAAGGACGGCCTCTTCGCCGCGACCTTCCAGTATCCCACGGGCGGCGCGGAGGCGATTGACACCGCGTTGAAGGTCCTGAAGGGCGAGAAGGTCGAGAAGAACGTCGTCCTCGGCACGAAGATCTTCACCCCGGAGAACGTCGAAAAGGGCGGCGAAGCGTTGTAGCAGCAGAGCGGAAAGGCGCGGTGCGGGACGTGACGGCGGCCTGGCTCTCCTTCCTGAACCTGTTTTTTCTCGCCGCCCACACCGCGTGGATGGTCTTCAATATGACCGGGTGGGCGTGGGCGAAGACGCGCCGCCTGCACCTCGTCACCATGTCGCTGACCGCGTTTTCGTGGTTCGTGGTCGGCCCGCTCTGGTACGGTACGCTCGGCTACTGCCTCTGCACGGACTGGCACTGGTCGGTGCGGAGGCGGCTCGGCTGCGCGGAGGCCAGCCAGGGCTACGTCCACTTCCTGTTCCATACGCTCACCGGAATCGACCTGCCGCCGCTCGCGACCGACCTCCTCACCGGCGGCGTCTTCGGCCTCGCCGTCGTAATGACCGTCTCCCTGAACCTCCGCGACCTTCGCGCGCGACGCCGCGCGGGAGTGGCACCCGCGTGATCTCTAATCGCCCTTCCCGTTTGTCAGGCTCGCGATGGCCTCGGCGAGGACGTCCGCGGAGGCGCGGAGGGCGGCACGCTCTTTGCCGCTTAGGGGCAGCTCGATGATCTGCTCCACGCCGCCCGCGCCGACCACGCAGGGCGTCCCGAGGTAGACGCCTTTGATGCCGCCGTACTGGCCGGTGAGGCGTGCGGAGACGGGGAGAACGGCGCGCTCGTCGCGCAGAATGGCCTCGCAGATGCGGGTCACCGACGAGGCGATGGCAAAGGCGGTATGGCCCTTGCGCTTCACGACTTCGGGCGCGGCCTCGCGGACCCGGCGCAGGATGTCGTCGTAGTCCAGGGAAACGCCCATGGTCTTCGCGTACTCCGCGAGCGGCACCCCGGCGACGTGGGCGCAGGAGAACGCCGCGATCTCCGAGTCTCCGTGCTCGCCGAGGACGTAGGCGTGCACCGAGCGGGGTTCCACCTTCAGCGTCTCGCCGAGCATCTGCCGCAGGCGGGCGGTGTCGATCAGGGTGCCCGACCCCACGACCCGACCCGCCGGCAGGCCGGACGCCTCCCGCGCGACGTGCGTGAGAACGTCCGCGGGGTTGGAGACGACGAGCAGGACCCCGTCGAACCCGTTCTCGCGCAGTTCCGTGACGCACTCGCGGACGATGGGGGCGTTGCGCTCCAGCAGGTCGAGGCGCGATTCGCCGGGCTTGCCGCCCGCCCCCGCCGTCACGACGGCGATGGCGCTCCTGGCGGCTTCGCCGTATCCGCCCGCACTCACCGCCACCGGCGGCCCCAGCGGCGCGGCGTGGCTGAGGTCCATAGCCTCCCCTTCGGCCTTCTCCCGGTCGCTGTCCACGAGCACGATCTCGCGCACGTGCGAACTTTGCAACAGCGCGTAGGCCGTCGCCGCGCCCACGTTCCCCGCGCCGATCACGGCGACCCGACTCTCCCCCACGTTCTGCGCGTCCGCCGCCGCCGGTTTCGCTTTCTTCATGCCAAGCCGTCCCTTTCCGCCCCGCGTCGTACCCACACGGCTTTACCTGTTTGTCCGGTACGGGAAACGTTCCGGCCCCGGGTCGGGCAAGGAAAAGCGGAAGCGTTGCGGGAACCTGAGCGGGACACTTCCCGAAAGGTGGCCGGATGACCCCGCTTCGAATCACGAACGTCGAGCGCATCGTCGTCGATGTGCCCTTTACGCCCCGCTGCGCGGAATGGAACCCGCTGCTCGTCAGCCGCTGGCGGCTCCTCGAACTCTGGAAGCTGACGACCGACGCCTCCGACCTCGTCGGCTGGGGCGAGAGCGCCCTCTACTACAACGCCGGGGCCGTCACCGAGGCCGCCGCGGCGCGCGTGAAGGGGCAGAACCCGTTTTCCCTGCTCGGCGACGACACGCTCGGCGTCGGACTCCAGATGGCCGTCTACGACCTGTGCGCGAAGGCGATGGGCGTGCCCGTCCACCGGCTGTTCGGCCTTCCGCAGGTGCGGGAGTGGTGCCC
>DATLHN010000225.1:0-2244 GCA_035539875.1 Armatimonadaceae bacterium | reverse complement strand
ACTCCCCGCCGCCCGCTCCAGCAGCGTGTAGAAGATCACCGCGCCCACCCCCTTGCTCCGGTAGTCCGGGTGGACGCCGAACGGGCCGAACCGGCCCGCCGCGCCGTGCGGCGGGTCGTTGTGCGGGTTCTGCCACTGCGTGTAGCCCACGACCTCCGCCCCGTGCGTCGCCAGCACGATCTCCGCGTTCCCGCGCAGCATCGACTCGCGCAGGCTCTCGCGCCAGTGGGGGAAGTGGGCGTCCGCGAACGCCAGCAGCGGCAGCGTGTCCTCCGGCGTGAACATCCGCACCGCGTACCCCTCACGCTCCATCTCTGCCCGCTTCTGCCGCACCCGCTCCGGCATCCGCGCGGCGGAACCCTCCAGGGGCATCCCCATCGCCACCGCCGCGCTCGCGGGCGCGAACCCACGCGCCTCCAGGAACTCGTGCGCCTCCGCGTACTCCTCGTCCACGCCCGGGAACACGTAATGCGGCGCGTACCCGTTGCACGTCACCCGCGTCCGCCCCCGCTCCCTCAGGAACGCCAGCCCCCCCTCCAGCAGCCGCGACCCAACGCCCGTGCGCCGTCGCTCCGGCGCGACGAAGAAGGCCGTGATCCAGCCCTGTTCCGGCTGCAGCCCGACACCGTCGTAGGGCACCCGCCGCGCCATCGCCTGGAGGAACCCGACCACCGTCTCGCCGCCGTCCGCCGCCACCAGTGCGCCCGCCGGGTCGAAGTTCGCGTCCAGCAGGAACATCCGCCAGAACCGCTCCTCGGTCATCGGGTCCCGGGCCAGGCACCGGTTCCACAGCGCCACGACGGGCGCGATGTCGCCACGCCCGAACGGCCGAATCGTCACGCCATCCATCATCTCCGCTCCTACATCGGGAAGTACATATCGACCTGCTCCGGCGGCAGGGCACGCCCGTACTCGCTCACCTCGAACACCTCCGCGCACCGGATGTCCTTCGCGCGGGCGTCGCCGTAGCGCTCCGCCAGTCGCTCCCGGAACCGGTCGGCGAACACCGCGTCGCGGCGCGCCAGCCGGTCGCGCATCCACGCCAGGCGTCCCGCGTCGTCGCCCTCCGGCGGGATCTCCGCCTCGTAGCCGCCGTCGTACGGCAGCCACTCGTACACCTGCGACGTGTGGCAGTGCAGCATCTTCGCCTTCGCGTCCAGCACGTCGTCCGTCGCCACCACCACGTCCGCGTGGAAGGGCGCGGGCTTTCGGAAGCCGTCGCGCAGGTACAGGATGACCGGCGTCGTCGAAAGGTGCGGCACCTGCGGGCAGATGTTCGGCACCCGGATCAGGTACGACGCGTCCTGCACCAGCATCCCCGTGCGCCGGTGGTCCGGGTGGTAGTCGTTCGTCCGGTGCGTGAACAGGAGGTCGGGCTGGAACTCCCGGATCAGCGCGATGAACCGCTCCCGCGTCGCCAGGTCCGCCTCCAGTCGCCCGTCGGGGTAGGGGAGCACCTCGTACTCCACGCCCGAAACCGCCGCAACCGCCCGCGTCTCCTCGTAGCGCCGCCGCGCCAGCGGCCCGCCGCCCATCCGGTGGTGCCCTGCGTCGCCGTTCGTCGCCGAGACGAACTTCACCACGTCCCCGCGCGCCACCAGCTTCGTCGCCAGTCCCCCCGCCGTGAACTCGCAGTCGTCCGGATGCGCCCCGATCACCAGCGCCCGCACCGGCTTCCGCTCAGTCCCCTCTGCCATTGCCGCGCACTCCTCCCGGCAGCGCGACCTCTCATTCCCGCCCGCGCTGCCACTCCGCCTACAGTTCGTCGCCAGTATCCCTTTATCCCTGTCACCAGACGGCCATTTGCCCCCGGCTGCCCACTGACGGGGCAGTTCCACGTCACGAAGTCCCGGTTGACCAGGAACGTGCCCAGGAGGGTCGTCGCTGTAGGCGGACCAGTTCAGGGCGAGCAGCCTACCGCACCGTGCCTGACTCGGCATCGTCTTCAGACCATAGATGTCGCCTATCGCCGCCCCCTCCCTTCCGAGGGGAGGGGGCGGGCGGAGGGGTTCCCCGCCCGCGAGCCTAACCTTCCCGTAGCAGCCACACCTGCCGGAGACGCCCCCCGCTATGACAACCACGCCCACCACCGACGCCGAAAAGCCCCGGCAGCACGTCCTCGCCCTCGGCGCGCATGCCGCCGACCAGGAACTCAGCGCGGGCATGATCCTCGCCAAGTACGCCCGCGCCGGGCACCGCGTCACCATCCTCAGCCTCACCCCCGGCGAGAAGGGGCACCCGACG
>DATLHN010000224.1:0-3434 GCA_035539875.1 Armatimonadaceae bacterium | reverse complement strand
CGTCGGGATGCTCTCGCACTGGAAGGGCTGCGCGTTCGCGAACGCCAGCCGCAACGGCGTCTTCGCCGCGTTACTGGCCAAACTCGGCATGACCGGGCCCGCCCCCATCTTCGAGGGCGAGATGGGCTTCTTCAAGGAGGTGGCGCGTGGCGCGTTCGACGTACCGGTCCTCGGGGCGCTGGACGGGCCGTACATGATCAACCGGAGCTACATCAAGTTCTGGCCCGCTGAATACCACTCGCAGAGCGCGATCGACGCCGCTCTCCAGCTCCGGGAGCGGGTCGGCGACGCGTCCGGAATCCGCTCGGTCGTCGTGGAGACCTTCAAAGCGTCCTACGAGATCATCGGCAGCGAGCCGGAGAAGTGGCGGCCCACCACCCGCGAGACGGCGGACCACAGCCTGCCGTACTGCGTCGCCGTCGCGCTGCGAGAGGGGGACGTCACCCTGGACTCGTTCGAGGACGCCCACCTGCGAGACGATGAGTCGCTCGACCTGGTGGCGCGCGTCGAGGTGAAGCACGACCCGGCACTCGACCCTGGCTACCCGGAGGGCATCCCGAACCGCCTCACGGTCCGCACCGCCGACGGCGGATCGCATACCTGCGAGGTTTCGTTCCCGCGCGGCCACGCGAAGAACCCGATGACCGACGAGGAGGTGGTGAAAAAGTTCCGGAGCATGGCCGACCGGGTGCTGACCGAGCGCGCGGCATTGGAAATCATCGACCGCTGCATGGGGCTGGAGCGCGAATCGGACGTGCGCGCGCTGCTCGCCCTCTTCGCGGAGGCGCGGGCGTGACCTGCGCCGACCGGCCGGGCGCGCGGCTGCGCGAGATGCTGGCGGCGGGGACCGTCGTACTGCCCGGCGTCTTCAACGCGATCACCGCCGTGCAGGCGGAGGCGTGCGGGCACGCGGCGCTCTACCTCTCGGGCGCGGGCGTCACCAACGCGCTCACCGGCTACCCCGACGTCGCGCTGCTGACTCTTTCCGAGATGGCGCAGCAGGCGCGCTACGTCGCCCGGGCCGTGGACGTGCCGGTGGTAGCCGACGCCGACACCGGGTACGGCGAGGCGCTGAACGTCGCCCGCTGCGTCGAGGAGTTCGAGCACGCGGGCCTGGCGGGCCTGCACCTGGAGGATCAGGTCGCGCCCAAGCGGTGCGGGCACCTGGACGGCAAGCAGGTGATCGCGGCGCGGGATATGGCCGCCAAGGTGCGCGCGGCGGTGAAGGCGCGCCGGGACGACTCCTTCTTCCTGATCGCACGCACGGACGCGCGCGGCGTGACCGGCCTGGACGACGCGGTAGAGCGCGGGAAGCGGTACCTGGATGCCGGGGCGGACGCGCTCTTCCCGGAGGGGCTGCAGAGCCGCGACGAGTTCGCCGCGTACGCGGAGGCGATGCCCCCCGGCGTGCTGCTGCTCGCCAACATGACCGAGTTCGGCAAGACGCCGTACCTGAGCGCGGAGGAGTTCGGGCGGATGGGCTACCGCCTGGTGATCTTCCCGATGACCGCCTTCCGCGCGATGCTGCACGCGGCCCGCGACGTGTACGCGACGCTGAAGGAAGCGGGCACGCAGACCCCGCTGCTGGACCGGATGCAGACGCGCGCGGAGCTTTACGAACTCATCCGCTACACCGACTACGACGCGTTCGACCGCGAGGTGGCGGAAGAGGCGGGGGGATAGCCTCGTGGAACCGGCTGCCGCCGCCGGGGTGACGACGCCGGAGGCGTGCGCCGCGTACGTCGATCAGGTCGGTCTCTGCGCGTGGCGGCGTCAGCCGCGCCTGCCGTCGGGCCTTCCCTCGCTGGAGGAGGCCACGACCTGGAGCGGAAGCGAGCTGACGAACCGGACGTGGCTTTGGAAGGACGACCTGCACGTCGAGCGCCGCCTGTACTTCGGGATGCTGGTCGCTCCCGACGTGCCCGTGTTCGTCGCGTTGCGGCTGCTGCCGACACTGATTGCCGCCCAGGGTGACAACGACGCGCGGATGCTTTACGAGAAAGGACTGCTGGCGCAGAACGCGCGGGTGGTATTTGAACACGTCGAGCGCGCCGGGCCGACGGCGACGAGCGCGCTTCCGTGGCCGAAGGGGAGCCGCATGCTTTACCTGGCGCAGCTCCAGCAGCGGTTCCTGCTCACGAAGCACAGCCTGACGGGCCGGACGCGCGGCACCTACGGCTACCGCTGGTGCCTCTGCGAGGAGGCGTTCCCGGACGCCTTCCGTGAGGCGGCAGGACTTTCCGTGCCGGAGGCCCGGGAACGAATCGTGGAACACCTGAACGAACACGGGGCGGCCGTGACGCACGCGCGGGCCGCCCGCCTCTTCCGCTGGCCGGAGGCGTAGCCGAGCCTCCACGAGAATCAGCTCACGACGAAGGAGTCAAACATGGGCAAGGAAGCCAACCCGTATCCGAACTACAGCCCCGGGCTGGAGGGGGTCACCGCCGGACTGTCCGCCGTCTCGGAGGTGGACGCCGAGCAGAACCGCCTCATCTACCGGGGGTACGACATCCACGACCTCGTGGAGAACTGCGCGTTCGACGAGGTCGCCTACCTGCTCCTGCACGGCGACCTGCCGACGAAGGCACAGGACGAAGCCTTCCGCGGGCGCGTCGGGGCGGAGCGCGAGGTGCCGGGGCCGGTCTGGGACCTCCTACGCGCCCTGCCGGTCGGCGCGCACCCGATGGACCGCCTGAAGGCCGCCGTCGCGCTGCTGGCGACGCTCGACCCGGACGACGGCGACGACTCCGGGCCTGCCAACCGGCGCAAGGCGGAGCGGCTCTACGCCAGATTACCGGGAATCGTCGCGGGCGGGTGGCGTATCGGGCAGGACCAGGAGCCGATCGCCCCGGACCCGTCGCTGCCGCACGCGGCCAGTTTCCTCCACCTGCTGACCGGCGCGCGCGAGCCGAAAGAGCCGTTCCACGCTGCCGTCCTCAACGTCACCCAGATACTCTACGCCGAGCACGGGTTCAACGCCTCGACCTTCGCAGCGCGGGTAACCGTGTCCACGCTCTCCGACCTTTATTCGGGCGTCGTCTCCGCCATCGGGACGCTGAAAGGCCCGCTCCACGGCGGCGCGAACGAGGCGGCAATGGAGATGCTGCTGTCCATCGGGACGCCGGAGAAGGCGGCGGCGTGGGTCCGCGACGCGCTGGCGCAGAAGCGCAAGATAATGGGCTTCGGGCACCGCGAGTACAAGCACGGCGACGAGCGCGCGAAGATCGTCAAGAAGTACGCGAACGAGCTGGCGGAGCGGAGCGGCGACGCGCTATGGCGCGACGTCTCCCAGGTCGTCGAGGACGAGATGCTCGCGGCCAAGAACCTGTACCCGAACCTCGACTTCCCGGTCGCCAGTGCGTACTACCAGATGGGGCTGCCCGTGCCGCTCTACACGCCCATCTTCGTGCTGAGCCGCATCACCGGCTGGTCCG
>DATLHN010000223.1:0-5897 GCA_035539875.1 Armatimonadaceae bacterium | reverse complement strand
GAGTACGCCGAGAAGAAGCGGACGACCGGCCACGTCGGCCCCCTGGCCTTCGTCAAGAACATGGTCTTCGACAAACTCGTCTACGCCAAACTGCGCGAGCGGTTCGGCGGCCACCTGCGCTTCCTCGTCTCCGGCGGCGATCGCCTTGTGGAAGATCTGCTGCTTGTTCGCGGGCTGCTTGCCGACGGCATCGAGGATGCGCTCCTGGAACGCCTCGTAGACGCGCGGGACGCACACCATGAGCGTCGGCTTGAGCTTCGCCATCTCGTCCGTAAGGGTGCGCACCCCCTCCGAGTAGCCGACGCTAGCGCCCGCCCGCAGCACGAGGTAATAGCCCGTCGTTCGCTCGAAGACGTGGCACATGGGCAGGAACGACAGGAAGACGTCGTTCTCGGTGACCGACTCGCCCTGGCGGCGGAAGTGGTCCAGAGCCGCGTCGACGTTCGCCACGAAGTTGCCGTGCGTGAGCATCGCCCCTTTCGGGTCGCCCGTCGTGCCGGAGGTGTAGACGATCGACGCGACGTCGTCCGGGGACACCCCGGCCTCCCAGCGCCGCCGGTATGCCTCCGCGCCGAGCGGCTGCGAACGCCCCTTCTCCAGGATGCTGTCGAAGGACTGGACCCTGGCCTCGTCGCTGACCGGCCCCGGCTCCATCGCGACGACGTGCTCCAGCGCGGGCGCGTCGCGGCGCACCTCGATCGCCTTCTTGAGCTGCTTGGCGTCGGAGACGACCAGCGCCTTCGCGCCGCAGTTCTTCACGATGAACGCGATCTGCGGCGGGGGGAGCGTGGGGTAAATGGGGACCACGACCACCCCCAGGGCCAGTGCCGCCAGGTCGGTAATGGCCCACTCGGGCCGGTTCTCCGACAGCAGCGCGATCCGGTCACCCTTGCCTATGCCGAGCGCGCTCAGGCCGGACGCCATCGTCTCGACGCGCTCCGCCAGTTCGGCGTAGCTTATCGTCTCGAACTCCTTGCCGACCTTGTGCTTCAGGGCCGGCCGCGCGCCGTGCCTGGCCACCGTCTCCTGAAAAATCGCGTTGATCGTGGGAATGTTTCCGCTGCTCATCGTGCTGGTGCCAGCCATCACCGCCGTCCTTCCGCCCTACATGCCTCCGCCTCTGGAGCCTGGGGCCGCTGCTGTGTACAGTTCATTGCACCACATAATACCCCCTACTCCTCCTTCGCCCGGCTCAGGGGCGCGGGCAGAATCGCTTCAGCGCGTTCGCCGCCGCCCACACCAGCGGCAGGCCGATCGCCAGCCAGAAGGCCACGGCCAGCGCCACCGCGCTGATCGATCCGAACATCTCCGCCGCGCCCCACTCCAACATCTTCGTCGGTTCCATATCTCGTATCTCCTCGTCTTCCTCGATGGGTGAATTGTAGGACAGGGCGGCATCGTGAAGCGCGGGGCGTTGGACCCGATTTGCAATAGAAAAGGTCCTAGACGGAGCGGGACCAATAGTACAATCAGCCATGGATACCGGCCTGCCAACGACTCCGGACGCCCCCCTCGCCTCCGGGCTTCTCCCCGACGCTTCGCTCGTGCTGCGGAAAGTCGACCTCGCCTCCCTCGGCGACGAAGCCGGGCCGGAGTACCTGGCGTACGACAACCGCCTGCGCGCCGAGTCTCACCCGGACGACCCGCCGCGGACGCTCGAAGACCAGCTGGCGGGCTGGCGCAACGTCCCGAAAAGCGTCGAGATACACCACTGGGAGGCGCGCGACCCGGCGGCGGGCGGCATCCTCGTGGGGCGCGGCCACCTCCAGATCCTGCACCAGGCGGCGGCCAACGCGCACATGGCCGCCATCGGCATCGCCGTACTGCCCGAGCGGCGGCGGGAGGGTATCGCGCGTCGGCTCCTCCGTCCCATCGCCGACTACGCGCGGGAGCGGGGGCGGACGCTTCTGATCAGCGAGACCGACGCCCGCATCCCGGCCGGCGAGCGCTTCCTCGAAGCCGTGGGGGCGCAGCGCGGACTGAGCTCACACACCAACCAGCTGGTCGTCGCCGACGTCGACCGCGCGTCCCTGCGCGCCTATCGCGAGGAGTCCGCGCGGCGCGGCGGGGGCGCGTTCGAGCTGGTCCGCTGCGACAGCCCGATCGCCGAGGAGTGGCTCGTCCCCGTCTCGGCCCTTATGAACGCCGTCTCGGACGACGTCCCTTTCGGCGACATGAACCTGGAGCCGTTTCACTTCACGGCCGAACAGGTGGGCGAGTTCGACCGGGCGCGCCTCGCGTCGGGCGGGGTGGCGTTCTGCCTTGTAGCGAGGGAGGTCGCCAGTGGGGAGATGGTCGGCCTGACCGAGATGAACTGGCGAAAGCACGCGGCGTACGTCGCGCACCAGGGGATCACCGGCGTCCTCCCCGCGTACCGGGGGCGCGGGCTGGCGCGCCTCCTGAAGGCCGCGATGCTGGAACACCTGATGGACGAGCGCCCGGAGGTCCGGTTCGTGCGTACGGAGAACGCCGACTCGAACGCGGGCATTCTGGCAATCAACAGCGCGCTGGGCTTCCGCCCCTACCGCTCCGAGACCCTCTGGCAGGTCCCGACCGACCGCGTCCTCGCCTACCTCGCCGCCCGGTGAATCACATGCAGACGCGATGGGCCAGACAGACGTACCAGGCCCCATAGACGAAGAGAGCCACGGTCATGGTGGGCACGTAGAGCAGCGCCGTTACCACCTTCTTCCAGGGCCTGCTCCCCGTCAAGACCCGCAGGGCACAGAGCAGCCCCGCAAGGACCGCGAGACAGAACGTGAGCGAATCGTACGGATTGTCCGAGTTGAAGGCGCTTGCTCCCACGCGCGACGAATACGCGGAAACCAGGACGAACGGGACGAGCATCGCCCCAACGAAGTGCAGACCCACCCACCACGCGCGCATGTCCCCTGCCCCCTCTGAAGGCAGCCCGAAAGGGCTACGCGGGCATTGTCGCACCAGGCGTGTTGCGGCGCACGGGACTTTCGGCCCGGATTGTAAGCCGACAGTGTCAGTTCGCGGGAGCAGCGCCCGCCGCCGAGCGGGGCGCGGATTCGACCGGTGGCATCACGGTCGCGTGGTCCAGGTCGGCTTCGCGGAAGGGGCGGTCGAGCAGTCCGACGAGCGCCGCGACGCCCATGCCAATGCCCATGAGGAGGAACATCGCGACGATCCCTACCTGCTCCGTCAGCCAGCCCGCGAGGCCCGCGCCCAGCGGCTGCACGCCGAAGCTCGCCATCGTCAGCAGGGCGTTCACCCGGCCCCGGTACGCGTCCGGCACGACCGTCTGGAGGTAGGTGTTCATCGGGATCTGCGCGAACGGCAGCGCGATGCCCGCCGCGAAGTTCCAGAACGAGAAGAGGGCGAGCGAACGGGAGAACGCCATCGCGGCGATGGTGGCCCCGACGACGGCCAGACCCGCGATGAAGGCCACCCCCGGCCGCCGGATGTGCAGGCGCCCGACCCAGACGCTGGAGAGCACCATGCCCACCATGAAGGCGAACTCGAACAGCGCCAGCGTCCGGTAGTCCCCGCCGAACCACGCCCGGTTGACGCTGACGTAGACGACCATGAACGGCGAGACCATCACCTGCACCAGCACGCTCAGGACGACAAGCATCAGGAGGACGTGGGCGCGCCGCACGTAGCGCAGTCCGTCCTTCAGCTCCTGCCAGGGGTGCCCCCCCGCCTTTTCCCGGTCCGGCGGCAGGGCGGGCAGGCGTCGCACGAACACGGCGGAGAGGGCGAACGAAAGCGCGTTCAGCACGACCGCGCTGAGGAAGAACCAGTCCGGGTAGATCGCGTACAGCAGGCCGAGGACGCTCCCGGAAACGCCGAGCCCGATGAGCGGCATCATGCCCTGGGTCGCCTGGCTGAGCGCGTTCGCCGTCATCAGCTTCTCGGGCGGCACCACCGCGGGGATGGCGGCGTTCTTGGCGGGGGCGAAGAACGCGTTCACCGCGCTGAGCAGGAAGCCCGCCGCGAAGAGCAGCCACACGGGCGGCGTCGCGTCGAAGTACAGGCGCACGGCGAGGACCGAGAGCAGCAGGGCGCTGGCGACGTCCGCGAAGAGCAGCACCTTGCGGCGGTCCACGCGGTCCGCGACCACCCCCGCGGGCAGGCCGAAGAGCAGGAACGGCAGCGCCTGGAGCGCGCCGCACAGTCCCACCATGCGCGGATCGCCGGTGATCCGGTCCACCATGAAGAGGAAGACCAGGTAATAGAGCGCATCGCCGAGTTGGGAGATCGCCTGCCCGATCCACAGATTCCGAAACGCGCGTATCCCCAGCAGCTCTTTGTAAGACGTGCTCCCCATGAACCCCCTCTTCCGTCTATCTTACCGGCGCGGCCCGCGCGGGTTCCCGCGCGTTCGCCGCCGAAGGACCTATCGCCCGCGGGACGCCGCACGCTAAGCGAGGGGGCACGGAACCGGAGTATCAGGAGTCCGGCAGGGTCGATGGCGGCAGCAGTCGGCGCACCATGAGAATCTCGCGCAGGTCCGGGTCGCGGGCGTGGGGGCGGCCCGCTTCCGGCTCCCGGACGAAGCCCAAGCGTCCGTAGAACCGGAGCGCGCGGTCGTTTCCCCCGGTCAACCAGGCCCCGAGGCGAGGCACTGGCAGCGCCGCCGCCCAGCCGCTCACGGCTTCCACCAGGAGGTCGGCGGCCCCGGTCCCGCGCCAGCCGGGAGCGACCCACATGGCGACCAGGTAGGCGACGCCCTCCTCACCGGGGTTGCGATAGCCGCCCGCCATTCCCACGGTGTCGCCGCCGCCGGGCGCGAAGGCGAGGAAGGTGCAGCCGTCCGGGTACCGGGTCCACCGCGCCGCCATCTCGCGCCAGTGGTCGTCCCCCTTCTCCGCCATGTCCTCGTAGCGCGTGGAGAAGGCGTAGGGCGCGTCCCGGAGCGCCGCCAGTCGCACGTCGCGCAACGTCTCCCAGCGGTCGGGCGTTATCCGCTCCACGCGCGCCACGGCGTTCACTGCTCCTCCCCCCGGGTGATCGCGCGCAGAAGTTTGAAGAAGCCCTTCTTGCGCGCGGAGTTGGTCCCCCAGTCGGTCGGGACGCTCTGATAGCCCTCGGCGAACCCCTCGTCCTTCATCCGGAAGTCGAAGTAGCCCCAGGAGGCGTAGCGGTCGAGCGCGGCGAGGAAGTTGTTGTCCGGCTTGTCGAAGTCGAAGTGGTCGTCCTCGTTGACGACCACGGGCTGGCCCCGGAACGTCGTCATCTTGCGGGCGCGGTCGATCAGGTCGCGCAGTTTGTCCCGCGCGTGGACGCCGTTGCCGTGCAGGAGGAGGAAGTCACTCTCGGCGACGATCGCCTCGGTAGGGAGCGCACCCCCGCTCATGCTCGTGCCCACGAGGAGGCGGCCCGCCGGGCTCTTCACCTTACCCGCCGAACGCTCGCGGACGCGGCGGATGAGTTCGTGGTTTCTCGGCGCGAGGATCAGGGGGTGCGTGTACCGTATGTCGCACTCGTTGGCGATCTCGACGAGCACGTTCGCGTACCCCTTAGCCAGCAGCCAGTCGGTCGCGGCGTCCACGGCGCGCAGGACGGCGGCCTCGTCCTTCAGCCGGTGGTCCTGCCCGAAGTAGAAGTAGCCGACGATCGGGGCCATGCCCAGCTCGTCGGCCCGGTCGAGTATCGCCTCCAGGCGGGCGAGGTAGTCGCCCCTGAGCGAGCCGTCCGCCTCGAAGGCGGAGTTGTGCCAGGGCTGCTCCTTCGAGTACCCCTGCGGACTGCCGCCCTGCAGGTTGATCGTGAACGAGAGCAGGCCAGCCTCGCGCCACGCGGGCATCTGCGCGACGAACTCGCGCGTGTTGCGCTCGGCGTCGAAGGGGGTGCCGTCGGGGTAGTCCCACATCCGGCGCGTCTCGGGATTGCGGTCGTCGAAGATGCCCTGCACGAGGCGGGCGTTC
>DATLHN010000222.1:0-2962 GCA_035539875.1 Armatimonadaceae bacterium | reverse complement strand
TCGGGCGCGAGCCTCTGCATATCGTTAGAACGCTCCGATTATATCACGGGGGCGATTTACGACGCAAGAACGCCGCGCCGGGCGCGCGCACGCCGTACAATGTGGGGCATGGCTGTTGCCGCAGCAGCAGACACCTCCTGTACCGTACTACCCGGCCGCGCGAGGCGGCGCGCCGGAACGACGCGCCGGGGGCATAGACGCCGCTGCTGACCGCGACCCGCTGACGCGTAGCGTGCAACCTTTCGCGCGGAGGCGCGTCAAAGCCCGTGTACCCTGAGGAATCATAACCCTTCCATGTCGTCTCCCGACTCATCCCCCCCCGTAACCGCGACCGTAGCCGCGGCCCCGGCCGTCGCGTCGGTCCGCGAGCTGACGGTCCGCTATGGCGCGCGCACCGTCCTGCCCGGCCTTACCCTGGACATCCCCGAGGGTTGCGTGGGCCTGCTCGGCCCGAACGGCGCGGGCAAGACGACGCTGCTCAAGACGCTTATGGGCTTCCTGAAGCCCGCCGCCGGGGAGGCGCACGTCCTGGGGATGAACGTCGCGACCGACCCGCTGCGCATCCGCCAGCGGATCGGCCTGATGCCCGAGCAGGAGTGCCACATCCCGGGCATGAGCGCGGTGCAGTTCGTGGCGTACGCCGGGGAGCTGACCGGGATGCCGCCCGCGCAGGCGCTGCGGCGCGCCCACGAGGTGCTGGAGTACACCGGCCTCGGCGAGGCGCGCTACCGCGAGGTGGAGACGTACTCCACCGGCATGAAGCAACGCATCAAGCTCGCGCAGGCGCTGGTCCACGGCCCGAAGCTGCTCTTCCTGGACGAGCCGACCAACGGGCTCGACCCGCAGGGCCGCGACGAGATGCTCGACCTGGTGCGCGACGTATCCCACGGCAAGGGACTCTCCGTCATCGTCTCGTCGCACCTGCTGCCGGACATAGAGCGCACCTGCGACTCGGTCGTCGTCGTGCGAAGCGGGCAGGTGGTGCGGCAGGGCCTCCTGACCGACCTGGCGCGGACGATGAACGCCGAGTACGAGGTGGACCTGTTGCTCTACAGTCCGGCGTTCGTCGAGGCGGTCAGCGGGAGCGGGGCGCGCCTCGTCGCCAGCGAGGGGTCTCGCCTGCGCTTCTCCCTCGGGCCGGAACAGGCGCGGACGGCGGGCGCGGCGGGACGGCTCTTTTTCGAGGCGGCGCGCCAGTCGGGCGCGCAGGTGCGCGGCTTCCGCCCCGCCCTTCGCCGCCTGGAGGACGTCTTCATGGAGGCGATCGAATCATGAGGGGCAGCAGCAGAAGCAGGACCGGCACCCCGGCAGCGGCAGTAACGGCAGCGGCGGCGGATCACGCGGGCGGCTCGCAGTCGGCCATCACCGACGTCTCCTACCGCAACTACGAGGGCGAACTGCACCTGCGCCCCTACTTCCGCTGGTGGACGGTCACCGTGGCGACGATCCGCGCGAACGTCAATCGCAAGAAGCTGGGGTACTGGGTTCCCGCCGCTCTGATCCTGGTGATCTACTTCTTCATGGGGATCCTGCACTACCTCACGCAGAACGTCCGCGACCAGATGTCGATGACGGGCGCGGGCATGATGGGCGGGATGCTGGGGCTGGAGGCGCCGGTCAATCAGTACGCGGTGACGTTCTACCAGTCGCTTTCGGCGACGCTCTTCCTGCTGTTCATCGCCGCGCTGACCATCGGGTCGGGCTCGATCGCGGCGGACAACCGGGCGAACGCGCTGCTGGTCTACTTCGCGAGGCCGATCACCCGCTTCGACTACCTCTTCGGCAAGTGGATGGGCATCTTTCTCCTGCTCGCCGCGCTGACGGTGGTCCCGGCGCTGCTGATGTACGCCTTCTTCGCCGTGACCTATTACGACGTCGGCTTCCTGTCGGAGAACCCGTGGCTCATCCTGCGCCTGCTCGCGGCCACGCTGATCCCGGCGGCGCTGCAGGCGAGCCTCGTCCTGGGCTTTTCCGCCTGGTCGAAGGCGCCACGCCTCGCCGCGGCGGTCTACGCGGGCTTTTACTTCCTCCTGGGCAACCTGACGGTGCAGGGCGGGCGGATGATGCTCGCGAGCGAAAGCGCCCGGGCGCGCCCGCAGACCGTGGCCGTGGTCAGCAACATGGCCGTGGACGGGGTGGCCTCCGGGATGGCGCTGCACCTCCTGGACGTGACGCCGCGCCAGGTAGCCACCTCGTTCGAGGGCCGGGAACCCGGGCGTCGCAACCGACCGCCCCGGAACGCGGAGGAGCGCGCCCGCCGGGAACGGCGCGAGCAGCGTTTCCAGGAACGTCTGGACCGTACGACCACGGAGCGGCCGGACCTGACCGCCATGCTGCTCATCGGCGGCGCCATGATACTGCTGCCGCTCGCCGCCGCGCACGCGAAGGTCCGCGCCGTGGAGGTGATCCGTGGCTGAGACTCCGACCGCCCCCGCCGTCCCGTCGCACATCCCGCCGCCGCCGCCGATGCCGGGAGAAGAGAGCCGCGCCGCCGTCGCGCCGCTGATCTCGTTTCAGCACGTTTCGCGCTGGTACGGGCAGATCATCGGTCTGAACGACGTCTCCTGCGAGGTCGGCCCCGGCCTTACCGCGCTGCTGGGCCCTAACGGCGCGGGCAAGAGCACCTTCATCCGTCTGGTCACCGGACAATTGCGTCCCACGACGGGCCGCGCGCTGGTGCTGGGCGAGTCGCCGTTCGCGAACGCCCGGGTGCTGGGCCGCCTGGGCTACTGCCCGGAGATCGACAACTTTTACGAGGAGATGACGGGACGGGAGTTCGTCACGCAGCTCGCGGCCATGTCGGGCTTCTCGGGCCGGGACTTGAAGGAGCGGGTGGACCGCTCCATCGAGCGCGTCGGCATGAGCGACCGCTGCGACCGCAAGGTCGGCGGCTACTCCAAGGGCATGCGCCAGCGCATCAAGGTGGCGCAGGCGATCCTGCACGACCCGCAGGTGCTGGTGC
>DATLHN010000221.1:0-13588 GCA_035539875.1 Armatimonadaceae bacterium | reverse complement strand
GGCGGCGGGCTACCAGCCCAACGGCCTCTACCCGATGGAGCAGGGCATGGGGGCGTACCTGGCGCTGGCCGCCCTGCTGCTCTGGTCGGCCCGGCGGCGGCTCGCGGAGCAGGGCGGCACAGCGTGGCGACTGCTGGCGGGGGCGGGCGTCTCCTGGGCTTTTCTGATCGGCGCGGGGATCGCGCCGTGGGTGGCGGGCGTGTTCCTGCTGCTGGTCCTCGCGGTCGCCCTCGTGTACGCGCGCGTCCGCGCGCAGACGGGCGTGCCGCTGCTGTGGCTCTTCCCCTACCAACTGCAGAAGGACGCGATGCTCTACACCCTGGGCGGCGCGGCCTTCTCCGCCGAGGGACCGACGACCGCCGCCGCCTGGACGCTGTTCGCCTCCCTATCCAAGGGCTACTTCCCGACCGCGATCGCCGCCTACCAGGTCGAGGGCATGGAGATCGCGCGGCGCGCGCGCATGCCGCTGCGGCAGGTTCTCGCCACGGTGCTGCTGGCGGTGGGCGTGGGGTTCGCCCTCGGCTGGTACCACCACCTCGAATCCTACTACCGGTTCGGGGCGCTGCACCTGCGCGGCGACATCTGGGGTTCGTGGGTGGCGGACTACGAAGTGCGGACCGCCGTCTCCCTGCTGCGCTCGCCCCCGCCGCCGGACGCGTCCCGGGTCGCCGCGACCGGCGCGGGCGGGGCCGTCACCCTGCTCCTGTCGTTCCTGAGCGTGCGCTTCGTCGGCTTCCCGCTGAACGCCCTCGGGTACGCGATGACCTGCTGCTTCGGGAAGGTGCTCTGGTTCCCCTTCCTGGTGGTGTGGGCGGCGAAGGTACTGATCCTGCGCTACGGCGGCATGCGCCTGTATCGGCGCGCGGTCCCCTTCTTCCTCGGCCTCGCGCTGGGGCACTTCGCGGTGGCGGGCATCTTCTGGGGACTGGTCGGCGCGGTCAGCGGCGACGCCGTGCAGGGATACAACGTCTTCTTCGGCTGAGTTTTAAGGAGTACCCGACATGATCTGGGCCAACCTGCTGCACCTTTCGTTTAACATGTGGGGCGACCGCGACGACCCCGACAACGGGGACCGGCCGATCGTCGCCCTGCCGCACCTGCGCTTCGACGAGTCTCTGTGGAACGACCTGCTGGCGCGGATGGCGGGCAGCGGGTTCAACATGGTGGTCCTCGACCTCGGGGACGCGGTCCAGTACCAGTCGCACCCCGAGATATCCCTCAAGGACGCCTGGTCGCCGGACAAGCTGCGCGCCGAGCTAGCGAAGATGCGCGCCCTCGGTCTGGAGCCGATACCCAAACTGAACTTCTCCACCGCCCACGACATCTGGCTCGGCGAGTACTCGCGCATGGTCTCGACGCCGACCTACTACCGCGTGGTGCGCGACCTGATCCGCGAGGTGTGCGCCCTCTTCGACACGCCGCGCCTCTTCCACCTCGGCATGGACGAGGAGACCGCTTCGCACCAGAGGCGCTTCGCCTACGCCGTGATGCGGCAGCACGAACTGTGGTGGCACGACCTGTTCCACATGGTCGCGGCGGTGGAGGACAGCGGCGTGCGGGCGTGGGTCTGGTCGGACTACGCGTGGCACCACCCGGAGGAGTTCTACCGGCAGATGCCCAAATCCGTCTTGCAGAGCAACTGGTTCTACGACACCGCTTTCGAAGGGTTTCCCGAGGGCCACAAGAACGTCATCCGGGTGCAGACCTACCGCGACCTCGAAGCGCACGGGTACGACCAGGTCCCCACGGGGAGCAACTACGAGAACGACGTCAACATGGAGGCGACGGTGGAGTTCTGCACGGCGAACGTCGCGCCGGAGCGATTGAAGGGCTTCCTGGTCACGCCCTGGCACCCGACGCTGGAAAGCTCGCGCGAGCACCACCTGCGCGCGGTGGCGCAGTTGGGGCGGTCCATCGCGGCGCACGCGCCCGCGGGCGGATAGCCGCGGGCGCCTACTCCGCGACCGCGACCGGGCAGCGACTCATGGGAACGCGCTCGATGCCCAGCTCGTCCAGCCACCGGCGCACCTCGTCATCGGTGACGAGCAGTTGGTCCAGGTGGCAGTACGTCTTCCAGATGGCGAACGGGCCGTAGTCGTCCGCGCCCCCGGAAGACGGGAGCCCGGAGGAGCAGTGGACGGTCCAGAGGTGGTGGCCGAGGCCGACCGCTTCGAGCGTCTCCCGCAGCCGGGCCTTGCGGGTGGCGAGGTCGGTGCCGACCATGCTCAGGCTGAAGAAGGAGTCCCAGCGGTAGTAGGGCGTTCCGCCCGGGAGCGCCGGGTGCGGCTGGACGTAGGGCACGCCGGTCTCGCGGGCGAGCGCGGCCAGGGTCCGCAGGCACCGGCCGTGCGCGTCCAGGTTGCGGTGCTGCCGGATGTGGGTCATCGTTATGCCGGCGGCGCGCAGCTTCTCGAACTGCGCCCGCGCCTCCGTCAGGGCTTCGTCCTCGGCGGCGGACGCCCACGTCTCGGCGGGGTCTACGGGAAAAGCCCCGTCGCCGCGTTTCAGGGAGGGCGCGCCGGTAAGCGGCCCCCACGGCCGCAACCCCGTCCCCTCGCAGGTGAAGGTGGCGTGCAGGCCGACGCGAATCCCGGTCTCCCGGCAGATCGCGACGGCCTCGTCGAAGGCCGGGCACGGGGGCATCAGGTTGGTGTCAGTGAGCAGGCCGTCCGCGTAGCCACGGGCGATGCCCTCGTTCACGGCGGCGTTCAGCCCGAAGTCGTCGCTGACGATACTGAGGCGCTTCGCTGCGGACATCCTGCTCCCCCGGGTCAAGGTTTTTCGCCGCTCCAACGGGCGCGGCGGCAGCACCATTATCGCCGCGACGCAGCGGGGCGTCAAGGAGCCGAGAATCGGGAGAATGCCGTGAACGAGCCTCTGAATCAGGTGCGGGAGTGGATAGGGGAAGCCGGAGAGGACGCGATACGCGCCGGGGAGTGGGAGGCGTCGCAGCGGCTCTTCGCCCCGGCGGCCGGGCGGCTGCTGACGCCCGCGGCCGTATCGGACGGGTGCCGCCGGGCGGCAGTCTCCGCGGAGTTGGAACGCGCGCTGCTGGCCGCGCTTCCCCCCGCCGAGGACGAGTCCCTGGCGCGGCTGTTCTGGCACTTCCACTACCTGCTGTTCCGAGACCCGGAGTTCCCGGCGGAGCGCGTGGACGATTGGCCGCGCCTGCCCCCGGAGGTCCACCCCTCCTCCCTGCTGTTCTACGCCCTCGTCTTCCTCTCGGGCATCGCGCAATCGCAGCGGATTTACGGGGCGCGCGGGATCGCGGCGGCACTGTGGGAGGATGCTCTGCGCCGGTTCGGCGAGACGCTCGACGCGGTCTGGCGGACCGGTCGGGAAGCGGACCTCGTCCGGCGCTGGACCGTCTACCCCATCGTCGGACGACTGTTCCGCCTCGGCAGGCTGGAGTTTCTCCTGGACGAGTTCCCGTACGACTATCACGCCTTCCGCCGCCGGGGCGACGGCCGGGTGATCGTCCTCGCCGGGGACGGCATGCGCTTCCGCGCGGACGGGCAGTGCGACGGCGCGGACGGCGTCCACGACGCCGAAGGGGGCTGGGCCGCGGCGTTCGCGGCGGATGATAGGGACATCAGCGGCAGCCCGATCTCTCCCTTCGGCTTCGCGGTCCGCCGGAAAGTGCGCCTCGACCCGGGCGACTGGGAGCCGGCCCTCGGGCGGGGCGACCGGACGGTCAGCGTCCACATCCCCGCGACCGGCCCGATGACGCCGGACGCGTGCCGCGCCTCGTTCGCCGAGGCGGAGGGCTTCTTCCCCGCGCACTTCCCGGACGCGCCGTTCGCCGCCTACACCTGCTGCTCCTGGCTGATGGACCCCCAGTTCGAGCGGTGCCTGCCCGCGGAGTCGAACATCGTCCGGTTCCTGCGCGAGTACTACCTGCTCCCGCTTCCCGGGGCCAGTGACCGGGCGGTGTTCCACTGGGTCTTTCGCGGGAAGCCGGAGGACCTGTCGGCGGCACCGCGAGAGACCACGCTGCAGCGCGCGATCCTGGACCACGCCGCCGCGGGCGGTCACTGGCGCCACGCGGGCGGGATGCTCCTGCGGCAGGACTGCCTTCGGGGAGGGAGCGTCTACCGGCGTGCGTTTCGCGAGACGGAACGAGGCACCCTTTCCCCGGGGACGGACGCTGTCGTACAGTGAAAGCCACGGCGCGAGGGGGATGCCATGACGCTGGACGAGTACCTGGACGGAATTCGGGCCACGCCCGCCGAGGTGGAGCGATTCCTGCGCGGCCGCGGCGAGGACGGACTGCAGCCGAACCGGGGCTGGACCTACGACGCGGAACTCGGGTGGGTGCACGCCGACGCGGTGCACGCGGGCGACGGCGAAGACGGCTCGGACACCTTCTACCACTACGAAGAGGACGGCGCGCGTCGCGTCGTGAACCACCCGGAGGCGCCGTACCGCATCGCCGCGTTCGGCGACAGCTACACCCACGGAGACCAGGTCAACGACGGCGAGACGTGGCCGGAGTACCTGGCGGCCCACCTGTGCGAGCCGGTCCGCAACTACGGCGTCGGGGGCTACAGCGTCTACCAGGCGTACCGCCGGATGAAGAAGGTGCTGGGCGACGACCGTGCGGACATCTCCCACGTCCTCCTCAACATATACGAGGACGACCACTTCCGAAACCTGGACTCGTACCGCGCGCTGCGCCACGGCCGTCGGTCCAACTGCGGGTTCACCCTGCCGCACGTGCGCGTCGACCCGGACACGGACGCCTTCGAGGAGCGCGACAACCTGATCGCGCGTCCCGAGGACGTCTACCAACTCTGCGACCTCGACTACCTGCGCCGCACCTTCGCCGACGACCCGATCGCCCGGATGGCGCTGCGCCTGCGCACACTGTCGGACGCCCGGTCGACCGAAATGCCCCCGGTGCCGATCACGGTAGGGATGCTCGGCTCTGACGCAGACAGCGACGAGGCGCGGCGGATCAAAACCGAGTACGTCCGTGCCGCGCTCTATGCCACCCGGCGCGTTGTGGAACGGATAGAGGCATTCTGCAACGCGAAGGGTTCCAAGCTGCTGGTGATGCTCTCCTTCAGCGCGCCGACGATGGCGAAAGCACTGCGGGGGGAGGAGATGTTCGACCGCCCGTTTTCCACCTGGCTGTGCGGACGGGGGTACCCGGTCCTGGACATGCGCCCCGCTTTCGCGGCCGAGTTCGCGGATTCTCGAAGGGACGCCACGCATTTCCTCGAGCCGTACTACAACGGCCACCACACTCCGGCCGGCAACTTCTTCACCGCCCGGGCGCTCCGCCGCGAGGCCGTCGCGTGGATCGATCCCGCGCCCGGCCCGTACCGGCGTGCCACCCCGCGAAACGCGGACGGCACGTTTCGTGGGGCGGAACAGCATCCCCTTGTAAGGGAACGGGCCGCGGGGTAGACTTATCCTCAACTCAGGCCCCCCTCGCATTCGCACCGGGACTGGTGCGACCGCGCGCGGACGGGGTACGTTTAACGCAGCGGTTTCCTCCAGGACAGCGGGACTGATCCGGCATCTCCTGAGAACAGGTCGCCCGGTCACAAAGCCCGGTGAAACGGAAACCACATCGAAGACGATGACAGGATCCGACAGTGAAAACCAGGATGCAGTGGTGCATCCTGCCGCAGTCAACGGTTCGGATCGGTGGGAAGAGATGCCCACAGAGGGAGAACTGTTATGCAGACCCCAGCAACACCGCTTCCACGCCGGCGTGGCTTCACGCTGATCGAGCTTCTCGTGGTGATCGCCATCATAGCGATTCTCGCCGCCATCCTGTTCCCCGTCTTCGCCCAGGCCCGGGAAAAGGCGCGCCAGACCACGTGCGCGAGCAACATGAAGCAGATGTCGCTCGGGCTGGCGATGTACCGGCAGGACTACGACGAGATGTTCAACCCCCCCTTCCTGAAGAACATCGACGAGGTGCCGCCCGGGGGCTACTGGGCGCCCCCCAGCAAGGACTGGTTCTGGCAGCAGATCGCGATGAGCTACATCAAGAACTTCGAGATCCACCAGTGCCCGAGTACCCGTTTCGTAAACCCTTCGCCGTTCCAGGGGCACATGGGAATGAACCTGCACCTCAACCGGCCGCGCGTCTACTGGCCGGCCGCCACGGCCCCCTGGCCGCGCGGCGTCGTGAAGCCCAAGCCGGTGGACGACACGCCGATCACCGAGGCGGACATCCCGCGCGCGGCCGAGACGTATCTGGTCTCTGACGCGGGCGGGTACCAGGTGAGCCTGTTCACGGGGACCGCTCCCTCCACCGCCTGGAACTACATCCCGGGCTACCACCGCAACACCACGGTCAACTGGAGCTCGGCCGTCAAAGGCGACGCCCTGACGCCTCGCCACAGCGACGGCATGCTGGTCGGCTTCGTCGACGGGCACGTCAAGTGGATGAAAGTGACGCCGATGGTCGAGGACATGGACGCCTGGGCCCCCTGCCTGCAGGAGTAATGATGGAGCTGGTACATCAGGTATTGCGGCCCGGCGCACTCGGGCTGTCTCACTTCGCGCCGGGTCTGCTGGCCCTCGCCCTGCTCGCCGCTCTGGCGGCACTGCCCGCGGGGGCCGCCCCGGCGGCTGAGCAGGCGGAAGGAATCCCTCTCGTCAAGGACGGGCAGCCGAACGCGGTGATCGTCACGCCGGGCGAGCCGAACGCCGTGGTCCGCTACGCCGCACAGGAGTTGAACTACCACCTGGCGAGGGCTACCGGCGCCAAACTTCCGGTCGTGGCCGAGGGGGCGATCCCCCCCGGCGCGGCGGCGGTCCGGGTCTATCTGGGCGACACCCGCGCGGCCCGCGCGGCGGGGATCGACTCTGCCGGGAGCCTGCCCGCCGAAACCTTCGTGCTGCGCGCCCGCGACAACGCCCTCATCATCGCCGGGCGCGACGCCGAGGGCGACCCCCTGGACCGGGACACTCCGGCGGGCACCCTCTTCGGCGTGTACGAGTGGCTGGAGAGGGACCTCGGCGTCCGCTGGATGTGGCCGGGCGAGTTGGGGACGTACGTCCCCCGGGCGCGCACCGTTACCGCCCGCCCCGCCGACGAGCGCATCTCCCCGCGCTTCTTCCAGCGCCACGTTCGCCACGGCCTGGGGTTCGGGGACAAGCTGGAAAACCCGGCGCTCGGGTTCACCCCGAAGGCGGCCGAGCAGTACGCCCGCGACCAGACCGTCTTCCTGCGCCGCCACAGGATGGGCCGCGGCCAGCGGCTGACCTACGGGCACGCGTTCACCGACTGGTGGGAGAAGTACGGGAAGGAGCACCCCGAGTGGTTCCAGCTCGTCAACGGCAAGCGCGGGCCGACCAAGCCGGGCGCCCGCTACTCCATGTGCGTCTCAGACCCGGGGCTCCACCGTAAGATCGTGGCACTCTGGAAGGAGAAGGGTGGGGCGAACCCCAGGACGGGTAACCGCTTCATCAATGTGGTGGAGAACGACTTCCTCGGCTCGTGCGAGTGCAAGAACTGCCTCGCGTGGGACGGGCCGCAGCCGCCGGACAAGGACAAGTATTACGCGCCGAACTTCAAGGTGTACGGGGCGCGCTTCGTCTCCGACCGGTACGCGCGCTTCGAGCGGGCGGTCCAGGAGCTGGCGGCGAAGGAGAGGCCGGACGCGACGGTCGTCGGGTACGTCTACTTCAACTACTTCCAGGCGCCGACCTCGGACGTGAAGCTCAACGAGAACGTCCTCCTGGGCTACTGCCCCTCCGCCGGGTGGTACCCGCGCGCGGACGACGAGCACGCCTGGTACAAGCGGCAGTGGAAGGGCTGGCGGGACACCGGGGCGAACCTCTTCGCCCGCACCAACTACTTCCTGGACGGCTACGGCATGCCGTTCATCTTCGCCCACCAGTTCGCGGACGACTTCCAGAACCAGGTGCGCAACGGCATGGTGGGGACGGACTTCGACTCGCTTACGGGGCAGTGGGCTACCCAGGGACCCAACCTGTATCTGCTCATGCGCCTGCACACGCGCCCGGACGCCGACCCGGACGCCCTGCTGGCGGAGTACTACTCCGGCTTCGGCCCCGCCGCTTCCCAGGTCAAGGCGTACTTCGACTACTGGGAAAAGTACACGATGGACAACCGCCCGCTGATCCACGACGCCTTCTTCGACCGGGTCGCCATACGCTGGCGGACCTGGGCCAAGGCGGCGCACCGGGTCTTTCCCGAGGCGTGCTTCGCGCCCGCCGAGGCGATCCTGGCCCGGGCGGCGAGCGCCGCGGCGGGCGACCCGGAGGCGGCCGGGCGGGTCGCGTTCCTGCAGAAGGGGCTGACCCACGCCCGGCTCTGCTCGCGCGCCGCGGCGCTGCTGACGCTGGCCGACCCGGCCTCGACGCCCGAGCGGGGCAAGAAGGCGCTCGAGGAGCTGCTGACGTTCCGCCGCGCGAACGAGGGCACGCACATCGCCAACTTCAACCACGAGGCGTGGGTCGAGGACCTGAGCTGGAAGCTCTCCCACGAGACCAAGCAGGAGCCGGAACACTATCCGTAGGCACGGGACCGACACGTGACTGGAGATTGCCCGATGACTGACACCGTTTCTCCCGGCGCGATCAAGCGTCGCGCCTTCTTCCGCTCCGGCGGTATCGCCGCGACGGGCCTGCTGTTCGCCCTCTCGGCCCCACTGCCGGGTCGCGGCGCGGAGCCCGCCCCGGCGGGCCTGCGCGAGGACGCCGCCGCCGCGCTCAAGAAGGCGGCGACGTACTACCACTCCAAGGTGGCCACCCGCGGCGGCTACAACTACTTCTACAGCCTGGACCTGACCGGGCGCTGGGGCGAGGGCGTGGCGTCGCCCAGCCAGGTGTTCGTGCAGCCGCCGGGAACCCCCGCCGTCGGGATGGCCTACCTGAAGGCGTACGAAGCCACGCGAGACCCCTTCTACCTGACCGCCGCGAAGGACGCGGCGAACGCCCTGGCGTACGGCCAGCTGAAGTCGGGGGGCTGGACCCAGACCATCGATTTCGACCCGCAGGGCAGCAAGGTCGCGCTCTACCGCAACGGCAAGGGGAAGGGCCGGAACCACTCGTCCCTGGACGACGACCAGACGCAGGCCGCGATCCAGTTCCTGGCGCGCCTGGACAAGACGCTGGCGTTCAAGGACCCGACGGTCCACGACGCGGCGACGACCGCGCTGGACGCACTCCTGAAGGCGCAGTTCCCCAACGGGGCCTTCCCCCAGGGGTGGACCGGTCCGGTGGCCCCGCACCCCGTGGTGAAGGCGTCGTACCCCGCCGACTGGCCGCGCACCTGGCCGAACGAGGACTACTGGAACTACTACACCCTCAACGACGGGCTTGCCGGGACGGTCTCCGACACGCTGCTGGCCGCGATAGAGACGTACGAGGACGCCCGCTACCGCAAGGCGCTGACGCGCCTGGGCGACTTCCTCATCCTGGCGCAGATGCCCGACCCGCAGCCGGCGTGGGCGCAGCAGTACGGCTACGACATGCACCCGGTGTGGGCGCGCCGGTTCGAGCCGCCCGCGATCTCCGGGCTGGAGTCCGAGGACGCGATCCGGACGCTGCTCAAGGTCTACCGCCTCACCGGGGACCGCAAGTATCTGGAGCCGGTCCCGAAGGCGCTGGCCTACCTGAAGAAAGGCCGCCTCCCCGACGGGCGGATGGCCCGGTACTACGAGCTGCGGACGAACCGGCCCCTCTACATGAACCGGAAGGGCAAGGACTACTTCCTGACCTACGACGACACCGACCTGCCCTCTCACTACGGCTGGAAGCAGCCCACCAAGGTGGACGAGTTGGAGAAGGAGTACAACGCCCTGGCGTCGGGAACGCCGCCGAAGAAGGCCGCGCCGTCCCCCGCAGCACTGGAGAAGCAGGTCCGGCAGGTGCTGCAGGACCTGGACGCGCAGGGCCGGTGGGTCAGCACCTACGCGGGGGAGAGGCTGGTCGGGCAGCCGAAGTTCGAGAACGGCTTCCGCTACCTCGACATGGGCGTCTTCAACCGCAACGTGGAGCTCCTGAGCGACTACCTGGCCGCAACCGGGCCAAAGTAGCGACTGCCCGGCGACCATGCCTCCGCCGCCCCGAACCGTTTACCGGCGGCGGGCGCGCGGGCGATACAGTCGGGTATGAGCAAGAAGCAGATCGACGGCATCATCGGCAGCCTTAAGGAACAGTGCCAGCAGACGGGCGAGGGCTACTACACCCTCGACCTCGGCCACGGCGTGCCCATCCGCATCTTCCTGAACGAGAAACTGTTCGCCGAGTCCGAGGAGGGGCTGTACCAGCAGCTATATAACGTAACCCCCATTTCTGGGGTTCTCGAAGTCGTCGTGACGCCCGATGCCCACGTCGGCTCGACCGTGCCGGTCGGCTGCGTCATCGCGACCGACGGGACGCTGCTGCACTCGCCGGTCGGCTACGACATCGGCTGCGGAATCCTGTGCTTCAAGTCCGAGGTGCCGCACACGAAGGGGCTGGACGAGAAGCTGCGGCGCAAGTTCTCCGAGCAGGTGATGCACCGCATCGGCCTCGGGGTCGGCCAGAGGGGCAAGATCTCCGTCACCGGCAAGCAGTTCCAGGAGATCATCCGGCGCGGGGCGGACGCCGTCGGCTACGCCCGCGAGAACTCGGAGCGCGACTTCCTGCCCGTGGACGATGACTGGGACGCCCCGGTCCGCGCGTTCGACAAGGGCATCGGGCAGCTCGGCTCGCTCGGCGGCGGCAACCACTTCGCGGAACTCCAGTACGACCAGGACGGGCACCTCTGGGTGATGGTCCACACCGGCTCGCGCGGCTTCGGCTACCAGCTCGCCCACCACTACATGGGGCTGGCGCGCGACGAGATGAAGGCGCGGGGCAAGAGCGGCCACTGGCTGGAGGCGACCTACTTCCTCCCCGACTCGCCCCACTGGCGGGGCTACAAGAACGCGGTCGCCGCCGGGGCGAACTTCGCCATCGCGAACCGCCTGTACCTGTGGGAGCAGATCGGCACGGCGTTCCGGCGCGTCTTCGGGCAGGAGCCGGAGTTGGTCTACGAGATCAGCCACAACCTCGCGCAGTGGGAGACGCTGCCGGACGGGCGCGGGGCGTGGGTCCACCGCAAGGGTGCGACGCGCGCCTTTCCGGCGGGCCACCCGGACCTGGCGGGGACGAAGTGGGAGAAGACGGGCCACCCCGTCCTCATCCCCGGCTCAATGGGCGACAAGTCCTACGTCCTGATGCCGAAGCCGGGCGCGGCGAAGTCGCTCTACTCGGTCAACCACGGCTGCGGGCGGCGGATGAGCCGGGGTGAGGCGCGCCAGCGGCTGACCCAGAGCGGGGTCAACCGGCAGATGAAGTCGCTGAACGTGATGGTCAACGGCGGCGGGGACGTACCCATCGACGAATCCCCGGACGTCTACAAACCCGCGAAGGACGTCATCGCCGCCGTGGTCGACGCGGGCCTCGCCGAGGTCGTCACCGAGCTATCCCCCATTGCCAGCATCAAGGGCGTCGATTAGGAGGGCAGAGCACCTTGGCCCGGAAGCGTCGCAAGGGGATGAACCCGCACCAGAAGGCAGTTTACCGTGAGGGCGAGCGGCGCGCCGGGCGCGAGCAGGTCGCCGAGCTCCTGGCGAAGAGCCGCAGCGCGGACGCCGACGACCGCCGCGAGGCGGCCGAGAACCTGTGCCCCTGCCACGTCCGCCGCCACATCCCCGAGGTCTGGGAGGCGCTCTACCGGATGCTGGAGGACCCCGAGGTGCGCGTCCGGCGGGCCGCCTGGCACACGCTGGAGGACGGCGGCAGGCCAGACGACCCGGCGCTCGACGCCGTACTCGAGCGGACGCTGGAGCGGGAGGCGGACCCGCAGGTGCTCCGATTCGCGCGGCAGGTCGCGGGGCCCCGCCGGGAGCGGGAGGCGCACCTGCTGCGGGCGCAGGCGCTCTACCGACCCGAGCGCGGCAAGTGCGACTTCTGCGGGGCGGAGGACGTGCCCGTGGAGCGCGACCACGCCACCGAGATCCCCCAGGGTGACCACTACCGCCCCGCCCGGTCCTGCGCCCGGTGCCGCTAACGGGTTCGGTACGTAGCCCGGTTACCCCTTCGCGACGGGTTCGACGTCGCTGCGGTCGACGTCGCAGCCGAGGGCGGGGGCGCGCGGGCGGCGGATCGCCCGGCCCGACAGCGCGTCCTGCAAGACCTCCGCGAGGTAGTTCTTCGTCATCTCGCCGCTGCGGCCCGTCTTGATGCGCACCTCCTCCGAGTCGTCCGGGTTGCCGACGAAGACGAGTTTGCCGGAGGGGTCGAAGACGTATGTCTGCGGCGTGTTCCGGGCCTTGAGCAGGTCGGCCATCTTATGCCCGGGGTCGAGCAGAATGGGGTACGGCGGGGACTGGCCGAGGCCGCCGGGGACGTTGAGCAAGACGCGATCCGTGCCATCCGCCAGTTTCCGCTTCAGCATGGTGGAAGCGTTGGACGCGATGGCGTAGAAACTGACGCTCGCCTCCTTACCGTCCGCCTGTCGGTAGGTCCGGGCGAGGGGGAAGAGGGAGAGGGCCTGGCAAGCCTTCACACACGGACAGTAGGGCGACCAGAAGTACACGACCTTCCAGCCCTTCGTCGCCTTCGCGATGTCCACAGTCTCGCCCGTTTCGGAGACGACCGGCAGCGAGTCGAACGTCTTGCCGAGCAGAGCGGCGGCGGGCGCGGACTGGTCGGCCTCCTTGATCTCGTCCTCCTCCGCGGCTGCAGCCTTCACCGGCTTTGACGCCTTCGCGCCCGCGGGGGGCTTCTTCGCGCCGTCCCCGGCCCGGAGGGGGGAGGAGAGCAGTATGGGTAGCACGACAACGGCGAGCACGCCCGCGATGAGGCTGCGTCCGGTAAACGGCATGGGAATATCGGTACCTTTCTCTCGCATTTTTGGCAGCGGGGGCGCGCCGCACAAGAGCTTTTCTCGTTCTGCTATATCCCGGCAGGAGACGGGGTGATCGCTCGCGAACCCAAAGGGGCTACTTCCGACACGAAAGGCAGCCCGACACCATGCCCCACGGCACTAGCCTGTACGACTTCGCGATGGTCCTCGACGTTCAGCCGCACGAAAGCGAGGCGCGGTGGGAGGCGGCCGTCCGCGCTGCCGTCCCGCCCGCGGGGTGGCGGGTGACCGTACGCCGCCCGACGGTACTCATCTTCGTCGCCGAGGACGTCCACGAGATCACCGCGATAGGGCGCGCGGAGGACTGGCTCAAGGATATCGCGGCGCGGATGATGCCGCCTGTCGAGATCAAGACCAACGCCCAGCCCTCGAACGAAGTGTAGCGCGCGAGCGCCTCAGAAGCTACCGGCGTGCGGGCTACGGCTCCGGCAGGGCGGTGCGGCCCGGCATCCGCCCGAGCGAGATAAGCGGTGACGTCGTCTCGCAGCAGACGGTCGGGTCGGCGTCCTCCCGGTCGTCGAGGAGGACGTACACCTCCCAGGCGTTGCCGTCCGGGTCGTGGACCCAGATCTTGTCCTGGAGCGCGTAGCAGCAGGTCGTGTCCTTCTCGTCGAAGGTCGCCAGACCCGCTGCCGTCAGGCGGTCCCGCGCGGCGTCCACTTGCTCACGGGTCGCCACCTGAAGCCCGAGGTGGTCCAG
>DATLHN010000220.1:0-3450 GCA_035539875.1 Armatimonadaceae bacterium | reverse complement strand
TCGTCGAGGACGAGATGCTCGCGGCCAAGAACCTGTACCCGAACCTCGACTTCCCGGTCGCCAGTGCGTACTACCAGATGGGGCTGCCCGTGCCGCTCTACACGCCCATCTTCGTGCTGAGCCGCATCACCGGCTGGTCCGCGCACGTCATCGAGCAGCTGGAAAACAACCGGCTCATCCGCCCGGGGCACATCTACACCGGCCCGCGCGACCGGAAGGTCGTCCCGCTGGAGGAGCGCTCCGCATGACGACTCCGCCGCCGCTACTGCTGGATGAGACGAGGACGACCGGTACCGCGGTCGTCCTGGGAGCCGGGACGATGGGCGGAGGCATCGCCGCGGACCTGGCGAACGCGGGCTGGGAGGTGCGCCTGCTCGACGTGACGCCCGAGGCGGCGTCGGCGGGGCGCGAGCGGGCAACGACCCGAAAGCCCCCCCTCCTGTTCCTGCCGGAGTACGCCGGGCGCATCCTGCCGGATGGGATGGAGAACGCGCGGGAGCACCTGCGCGCGGCCGACTGGGTCGTGGAGGCGGTTGCCGAGCGGATGGACGTCAAGCGGGACGTACTCGCGCTCGTCGCGGCGGCGATTCCCGCCCACGCCGTCGTCACCAGCAACACGAGCGGGCTGGGGCTCGCGGCGATGTCCGCGCACCTGCCCCCGGCTCTGCGCCGCCGCTTCCTCGGGTCGCACTTCCTGAACCCGCCGCGCTACCTGAAGCTGCTGGAGGTCGTCCCGACGCCGGAGACCGACCCGGAGGTGACGGCGGGGTTCGTCCGCTTCGCAGAGCGGGTGCTGGGGCACCGGGTCGTGCTGGCGAAGGACACGCCCGGGTTCATCTCGACGCGCCTCTGGATCGCGCACCTGATGGACACGCTGCACGCGGCCGAGGAGCACGGCATCGACCTGGAGACCGTCGATTACCTGACCGGGCCGCTGGTGGGCCGACCACGGAGCGCGACCTGCCGCATGGCCGACATCGTCGGGCTGGACGTCGTGGCCGCCATCGCGGGCAACCAGCGCCACGCCCTGCCCCATGACGACCCGCTCCGGACGCGCCTGGAGCCCCCCGCCGTGCTGCGTGCACTACTGGACGCGGGCCGCACGGGCGAGAAGGCGGACGCGGGCTTCTACCGTCGGGAGGGGAGGTCGGTCCTCGCCTACGACGCCGCGGCGGGCGAGTACCGCCCGCGCCGGGACGTTCACATCGAAGCGGTGGAGGCGGTGGCGCTCCTGCCCCTGCCCGAGCGGCTGCGCGCGCTGGAAGCCTGCCGCGACGCGCCGTGGGGCAGATTCCTGAACGGGATCCTGGACGCTCTGGGCGCGTACGCCCGCGCGGTCGGCCCGGAGGTCGCCGCGGACGTCCTCGCCGTGGACCGGACGATGCGCTGGGGGTTCGGCTGGGAAATGGGACCGTTCGGCGTGGACGACGCCCGCCGGGGCGCGTCCGAGCACTACGCGGGGACGCCCCTCCCCCGCTCCTACCGCGCGTTCGGAGGCGACGACGCGGGGGAGGCGGCGACGCGCCCCTGGCCGGTCGAGCCCGAGTACGTCGATCTGGCCCGTGTCGCCGCGGCCGAGGGGGGGACGCTGGCCCGGACCGAGGCGGCGTCGCTGCTCGACCTCGGCGACGGGGTTTGGTGCGTCGCCTTCCACACGAAGATGAACACCTTCAACCCCGCCCTCTGCGCGTTCCTCCGCGACGCCGTCACGCGGGCGGAGGCTGAGACGGCTGCGCTCGTGATCGGAAACCAGGGCGCGCACTTCTCGGCGGGCTACGACCTGAAGCGGCTCGCGGCGGCGATGGAGCAGGGCGACACCGATACCATCGACCGGGAGATGAAGGCGTGCCAGGACGCTTTTCTCGCGATCCGCTACGCCCGCATCCCGGTCGTCGCGGCGGTGCACGGGTTCACGCTCGGGGCCGGTTGCGAGTGCGCCCTCCACTGCCACGGCGTGGTCGCCGCCTCGGAGACGTACGTGGGCCTGCCCGAGGTCGCCGTCGGGGTCGTCCCCTGCGGGGGCGGGATCAAGGAGACGCTGCGCCGCTACCTGGAGGCGGGCCTCGACCCGGTCGCCGCGGCCCGCGCCTCCCTGCGCGCCGTCGTCCTGAACCGGAACTCCGGCAGCGCGCACGAGGCGCAGCGCGACGGACGCCTGCGCCCGACCGACGCGATCTGCCGCAACCCCGACCGCCTGCTCTACGAGGCTAAGCGCCGCGCCCTCGCCCTGCGCGACGGCTTCGCCCCACCAGAGCGGGCAGACTTCCCCGGCATCGAGGCGGCGGGCCTGTCGATCCTCCGGGAAGACATCGCGAACTGGCACGCCGACGGCACGCTGAACGAGCACGACGCGCGGATCGCGGACCGGGTCGCGCTGGTCCTCTCCGGGGGCATGGAGCCGGCCCCCGGCCCCGTTTCCGAGCATCGCCTCCTGGAACTGGAGCGCATCGTCTTCCTGGACCTCTGCCGCTCCCCGCAGTCGCTCGCCCGCATGCGCCACTTCTTGGACACGGGAAAGCCGCTGCGGGACTGAGGCCCTTACAGCACCCAGCCCCCGCGCTCCAGGACGAGTCCCGCAAGTTCACGGCGCAGGTTCATCGGGTTTCCGTGCGGCGTCTCCAGGCGGGCGATCAGGTCGGCGATCTCGTCGTCGCGCTCGGCGTCGAGGCAGGCGAGGGCGTAGCGGGCGGCGCGGGCCGCCGTCTGCGCGTGGCCGAGCGCGGCGACCGCCGCCAGCAGGGTCGCCGCACTCGCGCGCGCGTCGCCGGACGCCGCCAGCTTCGCGGTACGCAGGGCGACGCTCTCCAGCGCATAGGCGGCGCAGACCACATCCGCGATCCCCGCCGCCACCTCCTGCGCCTCCAGGAGAGCCGCCGGGCCAAGGCGCGTGACCGCCAGCCGCAGCAGACCCACGGCGAGCAGCCGCGCGTCGCCCGCCGCCGCAGCCGGGAAGTCACCGCCGGTGGCGCTCCCTGGCGGGATATCCGCGGAGAGGACGGGGAGCCGCCCGGATTTGTCGCGCCGCAGCAGCAGGTTGACGATGGCGACGCGCACGATCTCGTTCGCGCCCTCGCCGATGCGCAGGAGCCGCTGGTCGCGCCACGCCCGCGCAACCGGGAACTGCTCCGTGTAGCCGTACCCCCCGTGCATCTGGATCGCTTCGTCGGTCAGCTCACTGTACGCCTCCGAGCCGATGACTTTCACGACGTTGCACTCGACGGCGTACTCCTCGGCAGCCCGGTGGTAGCCCGCGGAGGCGTCGGGGGAGTCCGCGACGACGGGCGCGAAGGCGCGCTCCAGGTCGCCCGAGAGCCGGTAGACCATGCTCTCCAGGGCGTACGTCCGCGCGGCCATCTCCGCCAGCTTGTGCCGCACCAGGCCGTACTCGCCGATCGGCTTCCCGAACGTCCTGCGCTGCTTCGCGTAGGCCGCGCAGACGGCCAGGATTTC
>DATLHN010000219.1:0-13385 GCA_035539875.1 Armatimonadaceae bacterium | reverse complement strand
GCCGGATGCGGATTCCCCGGCCGACGCCCGGCGCGCCGTCCGCAGTCTCCTGGACGTCGGCGATACCCGCACCGCCCTTGACCGGCTCGAGCCGCTCCTTGCGGGCGCGGCGTCGCCGGGAACGGACCCGCGGCCCGCCCGCCCCCCGCGCCACGATCCCGTGCTGCACTACTACCACGCCCTCGCCCTGGAGGAGCAGGAGCGACTGGAGGAGGCGGAAGCGGCGCTGCGCAAGGCACTGTACCTCGACCGCTCGTTCTCCCTGGCCCACTACCACCTCGCCCTCGTCGCGGAGGCGCGGGGCGATCTGGCGCTCGCCGCCCGCTCCCTGGATTCGGTCCTGAAGATCGTGGAGGAGTCGGGAGACGCCCTGCCCGGCTCACAGAGTGACACCCTCCGCGAGATCGGCGACATCACCCCGGAGGAGTTGCGCGATATAGCGCGGTTGAGGCGCAGCCGCCTGCCGAAAGAGGAAGGCCGTGGGCGGCGTGCCTAATATACTCGCGCGAACGACCGGCGGATTGTCGGGTAAGGCGAAGGGAGCGTGCAGCGTTGACGCCGGAGAGTGATTCAGGCGAGGGATCGCCCGGGAGCGCCTCCGACGAGCGGCGCGCGGGCGTATGGAGACAGCGGGCCCAGACGATCAGGGCCCGGAAGACGCGGGCGAATGCGGTCGTCGGGGAGAGCCCGGCGCGGACCGTTCGGTGCCTGATCGCCCGCTCATCCGGTCAGCTTTACGCGTTCCCCCTCGAAGCCGTAGCGGAGGTCCTCGAGACCGCCGAGGAGGCCCGGCTATGTCCCGTACCGGACGCGCCGCCCGCGTTCTGGAGCCTCGTCGTGGTGCGCGGCGAAGTCCGGCCGGTATTCGACGCGCGCGCTATCCTGCCCGGCAATCCGGGTCCGGAATCTGACCGGGCGGGGAACGGCACGGCAGGCCGGCACCTTATCATGCTGCGCCCGAGCGGCAGCGCCGCCGCAACGGTCACGGTCGGCGGCGACTTCGGGGAGCATACCGTCGGCCTGGTGGTGGACCGGATCGAGGAGACCGTCGCCGGCCGCGTCGAAAGTTTGACCGGCGTCGCGGCGGACTCCACGCTTCTTACCGGCCACCTTACCGTACCGGGCTCGGACGCGACCGCCCTCGTAATAGACATCCCGGCGCTCCTGCGGCTTCTGCGCGGCGAGAGCGATCCGGCGGAATCGATAGAACTGGCGGACCACCCTTCCCCCGAGGAACGGGACGCCGAGGAGTCAGCAAACCGTTGAGTACCGTTTCGGCCACCCGGCCCGTCGACACAGGCCTCTGGGGGCGACTGCCGCTAGCATGGAAGATCGGGCTGCTGCCCGCACTGTTCGTCCTGGTCCTCGTTTTACTTCAGCTCTTCACCTGGAACAGCACACGGCAGTTAAACGGCGACGCCCAACTGGTAGACCTTACCGGTCGGCAGCGCGTGTTGAACGAGCGAGCGCTCTGGCAGGCGCTAGCGACCGCGGAAGGGGACAAGGCGGACTGGCAGGGTACGATCGCCACATTCTATAGCTCCGCGGACTCGCTCATCAACGGCGGCGAAACAGTGGTCAACCTGGACACGGGAGAGCGTGGCGTTATCCGGCGAGTGCCCCCGGCGATCGCCGCACAACTCAGCGAAGGAAAACAAAAGATGGAGCTGCTCGCGGACTCCATGGATGCCTACCTGCGGCTCCCCGTGAACAGCCCGGCGCGCCCCGAACGGCTCCGCCTTCTCCTCCGAGAAAGCCGGGAGATCTCGCTGCTCGCCAACAGGGCCACCAAGGCGCTGAACTCCTACAGCATCCAAAAGCTGGAGCAGACTGTCGCCCAACAGCAGGCCATGGCGCTGATCGCCGCGATCGCCGGGGTCGTTATCAGCATCCTCCTGACGCGCCAGATCACGGCCCCGCTCGGCGGGGTGATGGCCCGCGCTCAGGAGATTGGGGAAGGCGACCTCCGTGGCCGCCCCCTCGCCGTCCGGGCCACCGACGAGATCGGACGCCTCAGCGGCGCGTTCAACGCGATGCAGGAGGGTCTCCGCAGCGTGGCCTCCCAGGCGCGCTCCGCCGCCGAGAGCCTGAGCGCCGCCGCGGCCGAAATCCTCGCCTCCGCGCAGGAGCAGGCCGCCGGGACCGGGGAACAGGCCGCCGCCGTGCAGCAGACGACGACGACGATGGAGCAGATCAGCCGCTCCGGGGTCCAGATCGCCGAACGGGCGCGCCAGGTGGCGACGACCGCCGAAGCAACCTCCGCGGCCAGCGAGGCGGGCCTCGCCGCCGTCCACGACGCCACCGAGAGCATGGACTCGATTCGGGAGCAGACCGAGGCCGTAGCGCGCAACGTGGTCATGCTCAGCGAGAAGACCCGCGCGATCGAGGATATCATCGAGACGGTGAACGAGATAGCCGAGCAGTCGCACCTGCTGGCCCTGAACGCCGCGATCGAGGCTGTGGGAGCCGGGGACCAGGGTCGGCGGTTCGGCGTCGTCGCCGACGAGATGAAGCATCTTGCGGACCAGTCCCGCGACGCCACCGTGCAGGTGCGCAGCATCCTCGGGGAGATACAGAAGCAGATCCACACCTCGGTGCTGCTCACCGAGGAGGCGGTCAAGCGGATCGAGCACGGGCGACGCCAGTCCGACACCGCGGAGACGACGATCCGGCAGATGGCGGTCAGTATCGTGGACAGCGTGAACGCGTTCCAGCAGATCGTGGCCGCCGCGAATCAGCAGCAGATCGGCTTCGAGCAGGTCACCCAGGCGGCGCAACAAATCCGCGCCGCCGTCGATCAGGCGACCGTGGGGACGCGGCAGCTGGAAGCCGCCGCGCTCGACGTCAACGCACTCAGTCAGCAGCTCCGGACGGCTATGGAAAGCTACCGCCTGTAGTACGCGCGACGCCGAGCGAGCGAGCGAGCGAGCGAACAGCATTCCATGCCGCAAAACGACGACATTCAGACACAGTTGCTGGCAGTGTTCCGCGAGGAGCAGGCGGAGCATGCCGGGGCGATCCGAGAGCTCCTGGCAGCGGCGCGCGGGGGCGGACCCGCAGGAGCCGCCGCGCCGCGCCCCTTTTCTCCGGCCGAGTTGGAGGAAATATACCGCCGCGTCCACAGCCTGAAGGGAGCGGCGCGGGCGGTAGACCTGGCCGAAATCGAGAGCGTCGCCCACCAGATGGAGTCCGTGCTCAGCCGGGTCCGCGGCGGTGACACGACGGTCCCGCCCGCCATGCTATTCGGGCTGCTTGAAGCAGCATTGGAGGTGTGCGAGGCTCTTACACTGGTGTCGGGCGCGGGCGACGACGGTGAAGCCGCCGGGGCGGCCGCCCGCGCGGCCGCGGCGAATCTCCTCCGTGATTTGGAAAGCGCACTCCGGCTGGAGCCTGTCGGGGCGTCGGTCCGCGTCGCGCCGGAAGCAGGCACCCCGGCCGCGCCGGATTTGGACGCCGCGCCGACGGACCCTGCCCGTCGGCGCGCCGGGATGGCGGGGGGGGCTGGCGAGGAGTTCGTCCGCCTCCGGGCGCAGCACCTCGACGATCTGCTGACGGTGACCCGTCAGCTACTTCTCGAAGCCGAGAGGCAGCGGCCCGCCCTCGCGGAACTCCGACGCCTGGAGCGCGACCTTCTGGGGGCGACTTCGGATTCGTCTGTGGGGCCCGCGGCGCAGCCCGCTTCCGATTCGCTCGTTCGGGTGCGCCGGCTCCTGCGCCGCACCCATCGTCGGCAACAGGATAACGTCTGGCGGCTCGGCCGGGTCGTTAACCGTCTACACGACAGCGTGCGCCGGGCGCGTACGGTGACCACGGACTCCGTCGTCGAGGGCATGGACCGCATGCTGGCCGCCCTCGCCGGGCAGACGGGCAGGCAGGCGGACCTCGAAATCGCAGGCGGTGATATCGCGATCGATCGGCAGCTGGCACAGGCCCTGCGCGACCCTCTGACCCACCTCCTGCGCAACACAATCAGCCATGGCATTGAGAAGCCAGCGGAACGGGCCGCGCGTGGCAAGCCCGCAGCGGGCAGCGTGAGCCTGAGGTTCGCCGTTCGGCGGGCGCGGCTCGAAGTCGAGGTCGAGGACGATGGCGGCGGCATCGATACCGCCGAGCTTCGTCGGGCGGCCGAGCAGGCGGGGCTGCGATCTCCGCGCGCTGGAGCGGACCTTTCCGAGGAGGAAGTCAACGGGCTGATCTTCGCCCCCGGGTTTTCGACCACCCAGTCGGCCGACCGTATCGCAGGTCGTGGCATGGGACTCTTCATCGTGGCGCAGGCCGTCTACCGACTGGGCGGCGACGTACGGGTCGTGCCGAAGCCGCCCGGCACGGGCACTCTCTTCCGCCTTTCGCTGCCCCTGTCCCTGCTGACGGAGCGACTCGTCCTGGTCGATTCCGCCGGCCGCACCTATGGCATCCCGACCTACGCCGTCGAGCGGCTTTACCGTGTGCCTGCCGCGCGGCGCGAGATAATCGGGGGCGAGGAGACCGTCCGTCCGGACGCGGCCGAACCGGTAAAGGTGGTGGCACTTGATTCGCTCGTTCCTGCCGGGCCCGCCCCCCGGACGGCTCCCGTGGCAGAGATTCTTCCGGTGGTCGTGATCCGAGTAGGGCGGGCACGGTTCGCACTCTCCGTCGACCGGTTCCGCAACGAGGTCGAAGCCGTGATCCGCCCGCTGGGTCCTTACCTGGCCGGAGTGACCCTGGTTAACGGGAGCGTGATTCTGGAGGACGGGAACGTAGCCCTGGCGCTGGTTCCGGCCGAACTTGCCGCGCGCGCGGCACGGCTCACGCCTCAGGATCAGGAGCGGTCGCGCCTGTCCGTCGCGGAGGCGAGCGTCGCCATCGACCGGACGGGCGCGACCGGCTTGCCGCGGACGATTCTGGTTGTGGACGATTCGATCACAACCCGGGCATTGATGACAAGCATACTGGAGGCACAGGAGTACGACGTCCGCATCGCGACCGACGGAGCGGAGGCGCTCTCGGTCCTGCGCGACAGCGCGAACCGTCGCGACAGCCCGGTCCACCTGGTAGTATCGGACATCGAGATGCCGCGAATGAACGGCTTCGATCTGCTACGGGCGGTCAAGGAAGACCCGCGCCTCGCGCCCATTCCCGTCATTCTCGTCACCTCGAAAGAGGCGTTCGAGGACCGCGAGACCGGCCTCTCTCTGGGGGCCGACGCCTACCTCGTGAAGCAGAGGTTCGATCACCGGGAACTACTGGACGCGATCGAGCAGTTAGTGCTGTAGGTATGCGAATTCTGATACCCTGAGATCACCGGTTAGCCGCGGCACTCCCACCATGTCTACCAAGCGCGTCATGATCATCGAGGACTCCGACGTCGTCCGTCGCCTTCTCGAACACATAATCGAAGGCGACGGACGTCTCAGCGTCGCGGCGTCGGTGACGACCGCGGAGGACGGGTTGCGCCTCCTTCCGACCGTACGGCCCGATGTCATCTCGATGGACATCAACCTGCCGGGCATGGACGGTCTGGAGGCGACCCAGCGGATCATGACCGAGCATCCGACGCCGATCGTCATCGTCTCTTCCACGATCGGCAGTCAGGAGCCGCAGGCATCGCTCGAGGCGCTCCGCGCGGGCGCTCTGGCCGTCACGGAAAAGCCGGTCGGGCCGGGGCACCCCGCGTTCGAGGCGATGGCACAGCAGCTGCGCAATCGGCTTGTCCTGATGAGCGACGTCCCGGTGATAAGGCAGCGCCAGGGCCGCGTCTGGCGGACGCCGAAGCCCGCACCGGCGTCGGGGGTATCCACGGCCTCGCCGACGTGGGGTCAGGCGATCAACGGCCCGAAGCCGCGCTACCTCGCAGTAGTCGCTTCGACGGGCGGCCCGCAGGCGCTGACGCGCCTTTTCAGCGACCTCGGGCCCGACTTCCCCCTGCCCATATTCCTCGTACAGCACATCACCGCGGCCTTCGTAGAGAGTTTCGCCGGGTGGCTCCAGAGCGTGAGCCAGTTTCCGGTGACGATAGCCGCGGACGCCATGCGCCCGCAGCCGGGCCACGTCTACCTTGCTCCGGCGGATTGTCACCTCACGGTGGCAAGCGCCCCGGAGCTGCGGCTGCGCCTCTCCGGCGCGCCGCCGGTCAGTGGTCAGCGTCCTTCGGGTAGCGTGCTCTTCGAGTCCCTGGCGCTGTGCGCCGGAGAGGAGACTATCGGGGTGCTGCTGACCGGAATGGGCGATGACGGCGCGGCCGGGCTGCTGACACTTCGGGAAGCAGGCGGATATACTATCGCTGAAGCCGCCAGCACTGCCGTCGTCTACGGCATGCCCGGGTCTGCAATGAGTCTTGGGGCCGTTATGAACTCCTTACCGCTGCACGAGATCGGCGGGCACGTGAGTCGCCTGATCCGAACCCGGTTCGGGAACGAAGCGAGGACACTGGAAAGCCTTTGATCGGTCTACCGGATTCAGATTCATTACCCTCGCAAGAAGGGACGCACTCGTTCCACCTTCTCGTGGTCGAGGACTCGGAGACGCAGGCGATGCGAATTCGCCTGCACCTGGAACGGCGCGGCTGGCGCGTAACGCGCGCGGCCACCGGCGCCGAAATGCGCGACCTGCTGTTTGTCGACCAGGCGCCCCCCCGCACGCCGTTCGACCTGCTGCTGCTCGACTACCACCTTCCCGACACCAATGGCGACGTCCTCTGCCGCGAGGTGCGGAGCGCCGAGGTGACCCGGGAGATGCCGATCCTCATGCTGACGTCGGCGGAAGAGGAGGACGCGGAACTGCGCGGCCTCCAGAGCGGCGCGGACGATTACGTCTCAAAGTCCGCCCCGAGCGACGTCCTGATCGCGCGCCTAGAGATACTGCTCAATCAGGCCCGGGCAAGGAGGGACCTGAGCGCTCTCTACGAGCGCGAGCACCGGGTCGCCCAGGTCCTGCAGGAAACGCTCCTCGCCACCGCCCCGGAGGACGCCTTCCCCGGGCTGCGGATACGCACCATCTACGAGCCCGCCTGGAACGAGGCAGACGTGGGCGGAGACTTCTTCGACCTGCGCGCGGTCCCCGGGAATCAGACCATGTTCATGGTCGGCGACGTCGCGGGTAAGGGACTGCAGGCGGCGACGTTCACGGCCGAGGTAAAATTCGCTCTGCGCGCCCTGCTTCACGAGTGCAGCGATCCCGGCACGGTACTCACGCGCCTCAACAACTACCTCGTCCAGGCGAACCGGCTGAACCCTTGGACCGGGAGTCCCATGGTGGGCGTCTGCCTGGCACTCTGCGACGCCTCCACCGGAGCGGTCCGGATCGCGTCGGCGGGCATGGAGCCGCCCCTCCTTCTCTCGCGCGGGCCGGACGGAGAGGCACGGGCGAGCGAGTTCGGCGGATTCCAGGGTACGTTCCTCGGAGTCAGTGATGAAATGGGATACGAGACGGGAACTCTGACGCTCAACGCGGGCGACGTCCTCATGCTCTTCACGGACGGCATCACCGAGGCGCGACAGCGCAAGGGGTCGATGATGGGCTACGACGCGGTCGCGCAGATAGCACGTGACACGTTGGCGGCAGGTGGTCCGGACGTGCTGAACGCGATCGTCGACGCCGTGGTTCGCGGCGCGAAGTCGGTCGCGGGCGGGCACCTACTCGACGACGCCTGCCTGATCGCCGTCCAGAAGACGGTCGAAGCACCCGCCGCCGCCAGTTCCCCGTCCTGACACAGGCGAGCGAGGAAACCGGCGTGCCCGTGTCGGATAGTTCAGCAGTCATGCAACTTCTCGCCGCGTTCGTCACCCTGCTCGGGTTCTCCTCGTCCCTTTTCGCCGCGCCTCCGGCGCAGAACGCCCCCGGCTGGAGCGCGCAGTGGATCGGCACTTCGCCCCGTCGCGACGGGGCGAACCAGTGGCTCTGCTTCCGGCGCACGTTCGAGACTGCCGACAGACCGGAAAGGGCCATAGCCCGCATCGCCTGTGACAGTAAGTACTGGCTCTGGCTCAATGGAAGGCTCGTCGTCTTCGAGGGACAACTGAAGCGCGGTCCGACCCCGGACGACACGTACTACGACACGGTAGACCTGACGAAGTACCTCCGCTCCGGGAAGAACACGGTCGCGGTGCTGGTCTGGCACTTCGGTAAACAGGGATTCTCGCACAACGATTCCGGGCGCGCGGGCCTGGTCTTCGAGATGGCCGACGGCGCGGGGACCCTCGCCAGCGACTCGCGTTGGAAGGCGCTCCCCCACCCCGCTTACGGCGACACGGCCGCGCCGCACCCGAACTTCCGCCTTCCGGAATCGAACGTGGCCTTCGACGCCCGCCGCGACATTCCGGGCTGGACGACGCCCGGATTCGACGACTCTGCCTGGCCGGACGCCGCGGAGATGGGCGCGCCGCCCGCGCAGCCCTGGGGCCGTCTCCACCCGCGCCCGATTCCGCCGTGGCGCGACTTCGGCCTCCGCGAGTACGCGAACAAAGGTGACTTCCCCCGCGTGTCCGACGGCGGCGTAATTGTCGCGAAACTGCCCTACAACGCGCACGTGACGCCGTATCTAGAGATCGACGCACCCGAGGAGGGCATGCGCGTCGGCATTCAGACCGACAACTACCGCGGCGGCGGCCCGGAGAACGTCCGCGCGGAGTACGTCACGCGCGCCGGAAGGCAGTCGTACGAATCGCTGGGATGGATGAGCGGGCACGAGGTCCACTACCAGATTCCCGCGGGCGTTAAGATACGCTCGCTGAAGTATCGGGAGACGGGGTACGACGCCGATACAGTCGGCGCGTTCGAGTGCGACAATCCCACGCTGAACGCGCTCTGGCGGAAGGCGTTCCGCACGCTCTACGTCACCATGCGCGACACGTACATGGACTGCCCCGAGCGCGAGCGCGCCCAGTGGTGGGGCGACGAGGTCAACGAGATCGGCGAGTCGTTCTACGTCTTCGACTACGCGCGCGGACCGTTGCTAGCCCGCAAGGGCATCCACGAGCTCGTCCGCTGGCAGAAGGCGGACGGCGTGCTCTACTCGCCCGTCCCGGCGGGCCTGCCTTCGCGCGGCAAGGGGAACACGCCGAACGACGGCACGTGGGATAAGGAGCTTCCGCCGCAGATGCTCGCCAGCGTTGGCTGGTACGGATTCTGGACGTATTACTGGTACACGGGCGATCGCGAGACCATCGTCGCCGCCTACCCCGCCGTCCGCCGCTACCTCTCCTTGTATACCTTCTCGAAGGACGGCCTGGTGGAGCACCGGCCGGGCGGCTGGGACTGGACGGATTGGGGCAAGAACATCGACCAGGCCGTCTCGGACAGCGCGTGGTACTACCTCGCGTTAAAGGCGGCTATCGAGATGGCCCGCCTCACGGGCAACGAGGGCGACGTCGCGGACTACGAGACGAAGATGCGGGGTATCGAGGCGTCCTTCAACCGGACGTTCTGGACGGGCTCCGAGTATCGCTCTCCCGGCTACAAGGGCGCGACCGACGACCGAGTCCACGCGCTCGCCGTCGTCGCCGGTCTGGCGAAGCCCGAGCAATACCCCGGGATCCGTAAGGTGCTCGCCACGCACAAAGAGGCGAGCCCGTACATGGAGAAGTACGTGCTCGAAGCCCTCTACCTTATGGACGCCCCCGAGCAGGCCGTGGCGCGCATGACGGAGCGCTACCGAGCCCAGATCGCAAGCCCCCTGACGACGCTCTGGGAGGGCTGGGGAATCGGGCCGGAGGGCTTCGGCGGCGGGACGTACAACCACGCGTGGTCCGGCGGTCCGCTGACGGTCCTGTGCCAATACGCGGCGGGCATCGCGCCCACCGCCCCCGGCTGGACCGCCTTCCGCGTCCGCCCGCAGCCGGGACCGCTGAAGCGTATACGGACGATCACTCCAACGCCGTTCGGAGCGCTCCGCACGTTGCTGACGGTGGAGGACGGTGTCTTCCGCGCGGAAATCGACGCGCCGAAGGGCGCTGCGGGCGTGTTCGAGCTGCCGAAAGGGACGTTCTCGAAGGTGACGCATAACGGGCGCGCCGTGGATTCTGGGCAGTCCGTGAAGCTCACGCCGGGACGGAATCGCATCGAAGCGCGGTAGGGCGCGGCGGAAATGCGGGGAGGGTGGTGGGTCGTGTAGGATTCGAACCTACGGCCAATGCCTTAAAAGGGCACTGCTCTACCACTGAGCTAACGACCCCTGAACGTGAGGATTATATCATGGAACCCGGCAGCGTCAACGCGCCCGAACAGGGTATCCGGGACGGTGCGGCCGGGGTAGAATGGGCTCGAAAATGAACGACACGCCTCCCCCCGCACCGCCTCCACCCGTGCTCACGGGAAGTAGGGCGCAGGACCCCTTTTCGAAGAAGGTCGGTAACGTCCGCTTCGAGCACGGCGCGGACCGCCTCACACTGTCCCCGAACCGAAACGTCGCCGGTCAGGTCGCCAACGCGCTCTTCGGCTTGTTCTTCGCGTACCGGTGCGTCGAACTGGCCAGCGAGGGAAAGATCGGCTGGGCGATCTTCTTCGGCCTGTTCGCCCTGTTCGACTTCCTGATGATCGCCGCCTACTTCTGGCAGCGCGAGGACCGGGTAGTCCACGACCGCACGGCGAACCGCCTGATCGGCCGGAAGGGCATCGAGATCGCGGCGCTATCCGAGGTCGAGCGTCTCGTCGTCGCGAAGCAGAACGGAGTCTACGCCATTTCCTACGCGCTCGGGAGTGGCCAGACCGTACGCGCCGCCCTGGCGTCCACGGCGTTCGGCAAGGAGTCAGACGCGCAGCTCGCCGCGCAGGTTGTAGCGCGCTTCCTCGACGTCCCGGTCGGCACCGCGTGAGCAACCCTGTCGGCCGTTCCGAGATCGAATTCTGGCGCGAAGCGAGCCTGTCGTCCGTGCCGGGAATCGTACACGGATTCTCGGCCCGGACGGGCGGGGTGAGCGCCGCGCCCTGGGCCGGGCTAAACCTCGGGCTGCACGTGGGCGACGATCCCGAAGCCGTCCTCGCCAACCGGCGCGCGGTCAGCGCCGCGCTCGGCTTCGCGCCCGAGCGGCTCGTGTGCGCCGAGCAGGTTCACGGCGGCGAGGTGTGCATCGTCGGCGATGCGGACGCGGGGCGCGGGGCGGGCGATTTCGACTCGGCGATTCCGGGCGTCGACGCCCTGGTGACGGCCACGCCCGGCCTGCTTCTGGCGCTGTTCTTCGCGGACTGCGTCCCCGTCTTCCTGGCGGACGTGAACGGCGGCGTCGTGGCCGTGGCGCACGGCGGCTGGAAGGGACTCGTCAGCGGCGTGGTCGAGAACACGGTGGCGGCGCTCCACGAGCGGTTCGCCGTCGCGCCGTCGCGGCTGCGCGCCGCTATCGGCCCGTGCATCGGCCCGGCCGCCTTCGAAGTAGGCCCGGAGGTCGCGGCCCGGTTCCCGGGCGAAACGCTATGGCTTCCGGCGGCCGAGCGTCCGCACGTAGACCTTGCGCGCGCGGTTCGCAGCCGGCTTATCGCCGCGGGGGTCTCTGCGGAAAGCATCGGCGTTGCCGAGGAGTGTACCGCCGCGCTGCCGGACCGTTACTTCTCCCACCGGCGTGACGCCGGCAGGACCGGGAGGATGGGCGCTTTCATCGGGATTACACCACCCGAATAGCTTTCTCCCCGCCCGCGCGGTCCGCCGCAACGACCTCGCCGATGACCGCCCGCGTCTCCACGCCGCGCCGCGCCAGTTCGCCGAGCAGGTCGTCCCGCCCGGACGCCGCGACGGCGATACAAAGACCGCCCGACGTCTGCGGGTCGAGGAGGACGTCCCGCAGGTCCTCGGCCACCCCCTCCCCGAACGCGACCAACGGTTCCAGGTAGCGACCGTTCGCGTCTCCGCCGCCCGTCGTGTAGCCCGCCGCGCCCAGTTCGCAGGCGCGCGGCAAGAGCGGAATGGCATTTACCTCGAGGCGCATGGCGATGTCAGCCCGGGTGCGTACCCAGTGGCTGAGGTGTCCCAGAAGTCCGAAGCCCGTGACGTCGGTGGCCGCGTGCACCGGGCCGTTCTCACCCGTCCCGACCGACTGCATCGCTTCGCTTGCCGCCCGGTTGAGCGTCGCCATCGTGCGGATGGCGAGGGCGAGGGTATCCGGGTCCAGCGCGTCGCGCTTCGCGGCGGTCGCCAGGATGCCCGTGCCGAGCGGCTTGGTCAGCACCAGGACGTCGCCGGGCCGCGCCCCGGCGTTCGTCACGACGCGCTGCGGGTGGACGGTCCCGGTGACGGAAAGCCCGTATTTAGGCTCGGCGTCGTCCACGCTGTGCCCGCCCGCCAGGTGGACACCCGCTTCCCGCATCTTATCCGCCCCGCCGCGCAGGATCTCCGCCAGCATCTCGCCGGGAAGTTCCTTGATCGGGAAGCAGACGATGTTCAGCGCCGTGAGCGGCGTCCCGCCCATCGCGTAAACGTCGGATAGCGAGTTGGCGGCGGCGATCGCGCCGAACCAGTACGGGTCGTCCACGATGGGAGTGAAGAAGTCGACGGTCTGGATCAGCGCGATGTCGGCCGTGAGGCGAACGACCCCGGCGTCGTCGGACGTGTCGAGTCCGACGAGCAGATCGGGGTGCCGCTCGCGCGGCAGCGTGGCGAGGATTTCCTTTAGGGCCGACGGCCCTATCTTGCTCGCTCACCCGGCGCAGCGGACGCGGGCGGTCAGGCGCTCCGCGGCCCACTTGCGCCCGTCGCGAGGTTCGGTCGTGTCGCTGCTGCTCATAAACTCAGGATACCGTCATCCGGCGACTTCCCGCACCGACTGAGCGACCTCTGCCTCCTCGTCCGGGTCAACGGCGCGCAGGTCGAGCAGAAGCCGGTCCCGCTCCACGCGCCCGTAAATCGGGGTCGCGCGCTTCCGCAGGGCGCGGGCGACGGAGCCAGCGTCCTGCCCGGCGACCGTCAGCGCGACCGCGAACGACGGCAGCGTGTGACCCGGCAGCGAGCCGCCGCCGACTTCGGCTTCGGTCTCGACGACGTCGGTGGTGAGCACGGAGTGGGCGCACAAGATCTCCGCGACGCGCTCGCAGGCGACACGGACGTTTTCTGCGGGTCGGGTGATCCGCCGGAGGATCGGGACCTCGTCCCAAGCCATGCCGGTGAGGTACAGGCGCAGGGTCGCCTCCAGCGCGGCGAGGGTCATTTTGTCGGGGCGCAGGGCGCGGGCGAGCGGGTGACGCTTCATCGGCTCGACGACCGACTTCCGACCGATCAGAATGCCCGCCTGCGGTCCGCCGAGCAGTTTATCCCCGCTGAACCAGACGACGTCCGCGCCCGCAGCGATGGACGCCCGGGCCATGGGTTCGTCCCGCAGGCCGTACGGGGAGAGATCGACCAGCGCACCGGAGCCGATGTCGTCCCCTACCGGGACGCCCGCGCGCTTCCCGAGGGCGACCAGTTCCTCGACCGACACCTCCTCGGT
>DATLHN010000218.1:0-8310 GCA_035539875.1 Armatimonadaceae bacterium | reverse complement strand
TGACGTCCGCGCTGGTCTGCTCGCGGGTCGCGATCACGACGTTGTCGCCCTGTTTGAAGGTCGCCATAGTGGGGTTCCGTCCGCGGGGTGAATCCTTGAAAACCTGAGGTGGAATACTACCGTAGTGTACGGTCTGCCGCGCCCGCTGTCAAAGCCGCGGTATCGGCGTCGCGTCTCACGGATACTCCCGGCGAAGCCCCGAAACCGGCAAGGCGAACGCGGCAGGGGCGGCGGCCGTTAAACCGCCGCCCCTGCCGCGTTCGCGTCAGGAGGCCAGCTGCCCCCGGTTCAGCGTTACGTTCGCCGAGCCGGCGGCGGCGCCGTTTACGAAGCGCGTCAGCGTGCCCGTCAACTGTCCGGCGCTGTTGACGCTCAGGACGCCCGTCCCGGAGAAGGTGATCCGGTTCTGATCGTCCCGGAACGTGATCTCGGCGTTGCCCTGGGAGTCGATGGTCCCCGTAACGGTCCCCTCTTCTTCATCCGTGCTGCTGATGACGATACCCGTGACGGTTCCGTCGCTGCCGACCGTGATGCCTGCCAGCCCGGTACGGCCGTTGCTCACCGTGAAGGGTCCCGACCAGGGACCCGCGAGCGACTGCGGCGCGGGGGACTGCGTCGGCTGCGGCGTCGCGGTCAGATCGACCGGGTAGGTTCCGCCGCTGCTGCACCCGCCTATCAGCGCGGTACCGAGTATCCCGACCGCGAGGCATCCGTACATTCGGAACGTGATCGGCCTTCGGCTGCGGGGTCTGCGAATCTGCTGCATCGTTTCCTGAGTTCCTCTCACTTCACCGGGTGTTTCGCCTCGGTGCGTCGGCCCGCCGGGCGGCGATGACCGCGGCGGGCTCTTCGTCGCTTCCGTCAAGCCCAGTTTAGGCCTGGGGCGTTAAAAAATCGTTAGCATTGCGGGCGTACTTCAAGTCGCGCCTGGGAATCCGGGAGCGCCGCGCGAGTTCCGCCCGGCAAGGATAACGGGCACCCCGTGGCGAAGCGTTTCCCACCATGTCCGCGCCCGAGCCCCTGCTGCTGCCCCCTTCTCACCCCCGCCTGCCCACCTACGCGGACGTCCTGGGCGCGCTGGCGAACGGGCACGCGGTACGGGTCCTCATCCGGTACGCAATGTGCATAATGACCGTGCAGGGACGGAGGACGACCGCGGTTCCGGACTCCGCGGGCGGCCTGGAGATTAAGACGTGGGAACACTTCGCCCGGGGGGCCGCCACGCACCGCAATCAGAAGGCATACCTCTCCGCTTCCGATACGGTCCTGAACGCCCACCCGCGCCACGGCAGTGTGCTGCACCACGTCCGCCTGCGGATTTATGAGGACGATTCGGTCCTGATCACGACGCGATATCTGAAGCCGGACACGTATGAGATCGTGATGACCGAATCGTTCGAGGGGCATCTCAGCGGCGGAGACGACGTACACGGCGTCTCCTGCTTCCTGGCGGACTGACGACCGATCATCAGGATTAGCACGCGCCCATCGGTCGGCGATAACGGTTCTGGCGGCAGCACGCACGAACGAGCAGCGCAACGACAACGGACACTAACGACCCTATGAAAACGACGATCACGGACTCGAATCTCGCGGCGACCAACGGACACGCCGCCGCGGCTTCTGCCGCGGCGGCGGCGCTCCTCCCGGGCGGCGACTGGCGGCACGAGGCCATGCGCCGGATGCTGGAGAACGCCGCGGAGGACGGGACGCCGGTCTTCCTGCTCCTGGAAGCCGTGCGCGAGCACGCCCCGGAGAAGGACCCGCGCACCTTCAGCGAGAGCCGCCCCGCCGCCGTGGGCGCGTTCGGGCGTATTTTGACCGATCTCCAGCCCCTGATGACCTCGGCGCATTACCACAACGACGAGGACGATGAGGCGTCGATCCCCTCCCCCATCTTCGGCTGGTGGCGCGGCACCGACCCGGAGGACGGAACGGAGCTCGAGATCGTCCTCGAACCCGGCTTCTACAACCAGGGTCGGTTCGTCGTGCTCGGACCCAGCGCGGAGCGGTGCCGCCGCTTCGTGGAGCGCGTGGACGACGAGGTGAACCGCTTCCGCTGCCGGTGCCGTCGCTTCGGCGGCGCGTGGTCGGACGACCCCGAGATGCTGGAGGAGGTTAGCAAGGTCACCTGGGACGACATCATACTCGCCCGGGAAACCCTCGACGACATCCGCCGCACCATCGACCAGTTCTTCCTGCAGAAGGAGACGTTCGCCTCGCTGCGCTTCCCGTGGCGGCGCGGCGTACTGCTCGTCGGCCCACCCGGCACCGGCAAGACGATGGTCTGCAAGGCGGCGGCGGCTTCCCACCCGGAGGTCCCGTTCCTCTACGTCGGCGACATCGGGCGGCGCAACTGCATCGCCGAGATCGAGCAGGTCTTCGAGCACGCCCGCAAGTCGGCGCCGTGCATCCTCGCCTTCGAGGACATGGACGGCCTGGTGGACCGGGCGAACCGCACCGTCTTCCTGAACGAGCTCGACGGCTTCCGCAACAACGAGGGGCTGCTCATCATCGCGTCCTCCAACCACCCGGAGCGCATCGACGAGGCGATCCTGAAGCGCCCGTCCCGCTTCGACCGGGTCTACCACATCGGCCTCCCGGCACGTCCCGAGCGGGTGGCCTACGCGCGCCTGCTGCTGGAGCGGACGCCGAACCTCGCGCCGTCGCTGGACGTCCCGTCCCTGGCCGAGAAAGTCGCGGACGCCACCGAGGGCTTCACCCCGGCGTTCCTGAAGGAGGCGTTCCTTTCCGCCATGCTCCAGATGGTGCAGGAGGGGCTGACGACGCTGGACGAGTCGTTCGGCGCGGCGGTGCTGGAGCAGGTGGACCTGCTGCGCAAGTACCTGAAGAAGGCGAAGAACCCGGAGGCGCTGGCCGACATGCTCGCCTCCACCGGCGCGGAGAACATCGGCTTCCGCAGCCGCTAGGGCATGAACGCCGCCGCAGAGCGCCGCCTGGCGCGGTACGTCACCGACCGGTACGGCCTTGCCGCACCGGTCGCGTGCCGTCTGCTGCGCACGTACACGAACGACGTCTACGCCGTCACTTCCGCCGCGGGCGAACGGTTCGTCCTCAAGGTCTACGGCGCGGGCTGGCGGACCGAGTCCGAGATACGTTACGAGGCCGCCCTCCTCGCGCACCTCGCCACCCGCGGCCTGTCGGTGTCGGCTCCCGTCGTCCGCGCGGACGGGGACGTCCTGGGACAGGCCGCCTCAGACGACGACCCGCCGTGCTGGGCCGTACTCTTCCCCTATGCGCCCGGCGAGAAGCCGCGCCCGCCCTTCTCCGGGGCGCTGTACGAGCGGTTCGGCGAGGCGGTCGCCCGCATGCACGCCCTCTCCGACGACTTCGCCACGGAACACCCGCGCCGCGCGCTCGACCTCGCGTACCTCATCGACGAGCCGCTCGCCCGGGTCGCCCCGCTGCTCGCCACCGCCCCGGACGACCGCGACTACCTGCTCTCGCTGGCCGCGCGTGCGCGCGAGCGGGTCGCCGCCCTCGACGCCGGAGGGCTGGACCGGGGCCCCATCCACGGGGACGCCTCCCTGGACAACCTGCACGTCACCCCGGACGGCGTCGTCACCCTCTTCGACTTCGACTCGGGCGGCCCCGGATGGCGCGCCGCCGACCTGCAGGGATGGGCCGCTCCCCCGGGAATGGAGCACCGGGCGAACTGGGACGCCTTCCACCGGGGCTACGCCTCCGTGAGGACGCTCCGGCCCGCGGACCTCCTCGCCGCCCCGTGGCTCACGCTGGCCGTCGACATATGGGGCATCCGGGTGGACCTGGACCGCCGGGTCCTGGGCCAGGGTCGGGAGCGCGCCGAAGCCTTCGCGCGCGAACGCGTCCGAGCGCTGCGCGAGCGGGAGCAGGCGCTCTTCCCCCGGGGCTGAGGGAAGGAATCCGGACCGGCGCACGGCAAGATACGGGCATGCCGATACCGTTCCCGTATCCGACCCTGCCCGACCTCGTACGGCTGATCGGCGACGCCGGGAGTCACCTCGCCCAGATCGGCGCGTCCGAGGGGGCCGCGGGTAACATCTCCGTGCTCGTGCGCTGGCCGGTGCCGGAGGTCGTGGACCTCTTCCCCCGGAGCGAGGAGTTCGCCCTGCCGCTCGTGCCCGAGGGCGCGCCCGCGCCCGAACTGGCCGGGACCACGGTGATCGTCACCGGTTCCGGACGCCGCCTGCGCGAGGTCGCCGCCGACCCGCAGGGCAACCTCGGGGTCCTACAGATCGGTGAGGACGGGCGCGCCGCGCGGCTCTACACCTCCCGGAAGCGGCTCTTCCAGAATCCGACGACCGAGTTGGTCTCCCACCTCGGCATCCACCGCTGGTTCCTCGGGAAGGACCCCGACGCGAATTTCCACGCCGTCGTCCACGCCCAGCCGCTGCACATCGTCTACCTGTCGCACCAGGCGGGCTATCAGGACCAGTCGGAGTTGAACCGCCGCCTCCTGCGCTGGCAGCCGGAGACCATCGTCCAGGTGCCCGAGGGGATAGGCCACACGCCGTACACTCTTCCCGGAAGCCCCGACCTGATGCGGGTGACGCTGGCGGCGATGGAGCGGCACCGCGCGGTGCTGTGGGCGAAGCACGGGCTGATCGTCCGCTCGGACGCCAGCGTGAAAAAGGCGGTCGACCTCATCGAATACGTCGAGGTCGCCGCCCGATACGAGTACATGAACCGGCTCGGCGGGGACGCCGAGGGCGGTCTGACGCCCGACGATCTGCGCGCGCTGTGCGCCTATCACGGCGTCGCGCAGACCGTCTTCTGACGCTCCCGTCCCCCTACCGGCCGCTTCCCGGCGGCGTACCCGGCACGAGGACGTTCGCCAGCCCCAGGTACGGGTCTCCGACGGGGACGTGCAGGACCCGCTCGTATAGTTCGTCCCGGCACGCCCGCGCCTCCGGGAGTCTGCCCTGCTCCCGCGACGCGAAGTAGAGGTGCACGACCGGGCGCACGGACGCCACGTTGACCCGGCTGTCCGCCTCTACGGCGCGCCGCCCCAGTTCCGCCGCGTCGGGCATCGGGTCCGCGCCGGAATGTTCGTGATCGGTGAGGAAGCGGCGGCGGACCTCCTCCGGCTCCGCGCCCTGCTTGCTGACGTCCACCAGGTTCGCCGAGGCGCGGCGGAAGGCGTCCGCGAAGGGATTCGGGACCGGCGTGACAGCGGGGCCGCTCCAGGGCGTCCCCTGGCCGCCCTGGAGTGTCAACTGCTGCACGGGTGCGGCGTTGAGACGCCGGAGCATGCCGCTCTCGATTCCGCTCTTGGAGGCGGTGAAGCCTACCCTACCGCCGAACCCACCCGCAGCAAGGGACGCGCGGGACGCGTGCCAGGCGACGATCTCGTTCGGCCTTTCCTGCGCCTTCACCGCGCCGCCGAAGCCGCGCAGCAGGTCGCCCGTCTGCCGCACCTGCGCCAGGAAATCGTCCGGCGTGTAGACGCCGGGGAGGGCGTCCACCGCGCGCCCGTCGGGCAGGAGCACGGAGATCACCGTGTTGCCGCCGAGGGTGCGCTTCAGGGTCTTGCCGTTGCCGAAATCGATGGTGACCTGCGGGACCGGGCCGACCGACTCCCAGGCCATCACGGCGTTTTCCTTCAGGTACGCCTGGACCTGCACGTTCGAGAGCAGCACGGCTCTCAGGGTTCGCCCGTTCGCTCAGCAGAACTCCTGGTCGAGCCGACCGAAGAGGCTGAGCAGCACGACGGGCCGGTTCTCCTTCGCGGCCACCGCCCTCGCCTTCGCCAGCGAGCCGTGCCAGCGCACGCCGCCGATCACGACGTCCCCGAACTTCCCAGCCGACGCGGGCGCCGCCGCATGCGCGACCGCCACGCCACCAAGGTTATGGCCCGCGATGCCGAGTGCCGCCAGTCCCGTAAGCGCGGCGCACGCCGCCGCGCGGATCGCGAAGCCTCTACCGCCGTTTTGCCGCCGCATACCGTTTCGCCTCCTCAACGTAGGTCACCCCGTCCGATGGTTCGGACCCCCAGGCGGGCAGGCGGCTTCAACAAATCACCAATTACGCGGCGCGGCGAGAACGAGGGTCCAGTAGCGACCGGAAACGCCCACGCCGATCTGGGTGACGTCCCGGTTGAGGATGTTGCGGCGGTGCCCGGCGCTGGACATCCAGCCCGCCATCACCTCGTCCGCCGTGCGCTGCCCCCGCGCGATGTTCTCCGCGTAGGCGCGCCAGCGGTAACCCGCTTGTTCGATGCGCTGCCCCGGGTCGGAGCCGCCCCGCCCCCGGTGGTCCAGGCGCTTCTCGCGCGCCATCCACTCGCTGTGCCCTTGCGCGGCGGCGCTCAGGCGGGCGTCCAGCGTCACCTCCGCCAGACCGGCCTTGCGCCGGTGGGCGTTCACCCGCGCCAGGATCGTGCGCGCCGCCGCAACGTCCCCCGCGGGCGGCTTACTCTCCTGGGCGGCCCTCCCCGCTGTCGGCGGCAGGGCGGCGAGGGCGAGAAGCAGGGCGCGGCGGCGGGTCACGTTACCCGCTCCCGAGCCCGACGACCAGCGTCAGGTAGTAGTACGCCACCGGCGCGGTAAAGAGCACCGAGTCGAAGCGGTCGAGGACGCCGCCGTGGCCGGGCAGGATGCCGCCGAAGTCCTTGATGCCCAGGTCCCGCTTCAGCGCCGACTCGCAGAGGTCGCCGACCTCGCCGAGCGGCCCGAGCAGCGCCCCGAGGATCAGGCAGTGGAACCACGGCAGCCCGACCCACATTCCCCAGAGCAGCGACATGATCGAGGCGCAGAAAAGCCCCCCTATCGCCCCTTCGATAGTCTTCTTGGGCGACAGCAGCGGCGCGAGCGGGCGCTTCCCGAAGCGCATCCCGAAGAAGTACGCCCCGGCGTCCGCGCTCCAGGTCACGGCGAAGACGTACAGCACGAGCCACGCGCCGCGCGCCGAAAGGTCCAGCGCGCCGCCCGCCGCCCGGAACCCCTGGAAGGGCCAAATGTCCACGGTACCGGAGATCGAGCGCAGGAAGACCAGGTAGGAGAAGAGCCAGCCGATGTAGACGACCCCGAGGAACGTCACGCCGATGTTCGCCAGCGGCTGCGTGTTGCGCCGCAGGACCGCGTAGACCAGCGTCCCGATGACCAGCACCGCCAGCAGCGCGGGCAGGAACTCGGTCAGGCGGCCACGACTGACGCTCCACGCCGCGAACTGGAGCAGGATGACCGCGAGGAACGCCGGGGCCTCGACTGGCTGGTAGCCGTGCAGGCGCAGGGCGCGGAAGAACTCCCAGACCCCCACCGTGACCGTCGCGGCCACGGCGAAGGTGAACGGCAGCGCCGCCAGGTACGGCGGCCCCTCCGCGAAGACGAGCAGCAGCAGCAGCGGGATTCCGGCCAGCGAGGAGAGCAGGCGCACGGCGAGGCCCGGCGGCATGGTCTCGGCAACCTTGCGCGCCAGCTCCTGAGCCTCGTGGGCGCGCTCGCGCGCCACTTCGGCGGCGCGCTCGCGCGCTTCGCGGACGCGCTCCTGCGTCTCCCGGAGCCGCTCCTGCGCCTCCTTCGTTCTCTCCTGCGCCTCGCGCGTTATCTCTTCCCAGCTCGCCATCGGCATCGCACTCACCACCACCCGTCAGGTATCGCGGCCTGTCACAGGATACCGTACCTGAGGCCGCCTGGTTTCCCCGTTATCGCCGCGGGTGCGAATCCCACACGCTGCGCGCGTAGTGATAGTCCGTCGGACCGTCGATGTCGGCGGCGACGCGGGCGTCGTCGAACAGGAGCGCCCGGCACCGGCACCCGGTCAGCCGGGACGCCTGCTGCTCCGCCTCCGCCACGCCCAGCCGTCGGGTCAGGAACCGGAGGATGAAGGGCAGTCCGAGGAGGTACGCCATCTGCACCTGCGACTTGCGGGCGGAGAACGCCTTCTCGATCAGGCCGAGGTTCTGCTCTATTGCGGCCGGACGCACCAGTTGCACGCTCCCCCCGGTGAACTCCCCGTCCCGGAGCCTCGCGTAGACGTTTTCGGAGTCCGGGAAGTGGCGCTCGTAGTCGCGCCGCCGCACGATCGGGAAGACGATGTCGGCGTCGCCCGCCTCCGCCTCCACGGCCGCGATTAGCGCGCGTACCGTCTCCCCGGTCAGGAACGGCAGGTCCGTCGCGCTCAGGAGGACGTGCCCCTCCCCGCCGCCGTGCGCCCCGGCATCGCGCAGGGCGGCGATACCGCGGAAGATGTTCTCCGGGCCGGTCGCCCCCTCGTCCACCAGAAGGTGCGTTGCCGCCGCGCCGTTGTCGCCGACGCCGCTCAGGGCGGACGCGAGGTCGGCCGACGGGCCGACCACCGCCACGGCCC
>DATLHN010000217.1:0-1595 GCA_035539875.1 Armatimonadaceae bacterium | reverse complement strand
CGCGCAGCGCGTCTACGTGCACACGTACACGGGCGAGCGGCTCCTCGGCGCGTTCCAACCCGCGGCCAAGCCGACCCACCTCCTCACCGACGAGGAGCGCAAGAAGCAGATGACGGTGGACGACCTCTTCATCGACCTCGGCATGAGCGGCGAGGAGGTCAAGCGCCGCGTCCAGCTCGGCGACCCGGTGACCATGGCGCGCTCTGCCGAGATCATCGGCGGCAACGTCGTCTCGAAGACGCTCGACAACCGCCTCTCGGTCTTCAGCATGCTGGAGGCGCTGAAGGTGCTCCACTCGCACCAATGCGACATCTATGCGGTCGCCACCGTCCAGGAGGAGGTCGGTTTGCGCGGCGCGGTCACCGCGGCCTACGAGCTGAAGCCGGACATCGGCCTCGCGCTGGACGTGACGCTGGCGGGAGACTACCCCGGCGGCGTCGAGCAGGACCGGGTGACCCAGCTCGGGCAGGGCACCGCGATCAAGATCATGGACGGCTCGCTCATCTGCCACCCGAAGCTGGTGCGCCACTTCCGCGACGTGGCCGAGGCGCATGACATCCCCTACCAGCTCGAGATACTCCCGCGCGGCGGCACCGACGCGGGCGGCATCCAGCGCTCGCGCGGCGGTGTGCCCTCGTTCACCCTGTCCACCCCCTGCCGCTACGTCCACACGGTCAACGAGATGGCGTCCATCCGCGACATCGAGGCGAGCATCAACCTGCTCGCCGCGTACCTGGAAGAGGCCCATACCCGCACCTACGGCTACGCGGACGAAGCCTGATCAGCCTTCCGCACGGTTCCGCATGCGGGAGCACCCCGGCCGCGGCGGCGCTCCCGCATCGCCTCCGGACCGCAATTCCTAGGAGTTTTCGCTCGGCCGGGTAATAATACTTCATGGAAACCGACCTTTCTACGGGCGACGGCCTCGACGGCATCCCGATGCTCGGCCCGACGCGGCGGGCGCGGCTCGCTGCGGCGGGTTTCGCGACCCCGGAAGCCCTCTCTCGCGCGTCGGTGGAAGAGGTTTCGCGCGTCGCGCAGATGCCCCAGGGGCAGGCGGCGCAGGTATTGGAGTACGCCCTCGCCCTGGCCGCCCAGGCACCGGAGTCCCCATCGGACGCGCCGACACCCCCCGACCCCGGACCGACCACGGCGGCGGACGACGCACCCGTTGCCGCACCTTCCGCCGGTTCCGACGACGCGCTGGCGGCGGCCATCGTGCGCATGCGTACGTCCGTGGACGCCGTTCTGGAGCACAAGGAAGCGGCGCGCATCATCGGGCCACTGGCCCGATTCGCCGGGACACTGGAGAGGCTGGCGGCCAGCGCCCACCGTGTGGACGACGAGACGCGCGCACGGCTGACGCGTCGCCTCAACCGCCTCGCGGAGCGGCTGGAGGGCGCGGCGTCCAAGGACGCCCCCCGGAAGCGGTTCGTGCGCATGCGCGAGCGGCTGAAGGCGGCCCGCCGACAGGTCCGGAAGTCGTTCGTCCCCATCGTCTCGGAATAGTCCGCGTGGCAACGCGGGAACCCCGGCGGGGCGAAGCGCGATAATAAACCCGGTTCCCACCATGCCACGTAGCGACAACACCCGAA